>JANJTY010000529.1 GCA_024710865.1 Lysobacteraceae bacterium
GCTGCGCCCGTCCACCAGCGGTACGAAGCTGACGAAGAACTGGTCCGAAGCGCCCGAGCCATAGAACCAGACGTAATCGTCGTTGCCATCGTCGTCGACGTCGAGGTAGACCTCGACGAACAGGTCGCGCGGCGTGGTCCATTCGCCGTGCATCGACAGGCCCAGGAACATCAGCAGTTCATCCGGGCCCCCAAACGTCGTGGCCACGCCGACGTGCTCGAGGTCGGCGTAGGCGTAGTCGACCAGCTGCTCGCCCGGTTCGGCGGAGCCGTCGCCGTCCACGTCCCAGAACAGGTCGGACTCGATGCCGTCGCTGACCAGCAGCTCGTAGGCCGACACCAGGGCGGTGTGATCGTTGGGATCGAGGCCCAGGTTGAAGCCGTCGCCGCCAACGGTGAGCGTGGCCGAACCCACCGGACCGGACAGCTCGAGTGCGGCGGGCATGTCGGTGGCCGAGACCAGGTGCGGCGCGGCATAGACCGGCACGCGTACGCGACGGCTGTCGCCGTCGAAGCCGAACTCGGCCAGGCCCGAGACCTCGTGCAGGAAGGTGCGGGACGCGCTGCTGTAGGCCGGGTCGCCGCTGACGTTGAGATCGGGCTGCTCGGCGTCGAGGCTGAGCGTCACTTCGGCCGCGGCGATGCCGTTGGCGGGAACCACGATCTGGGCCGGGGTGACCGCGACGCTGGCGCCGGGCCAGGTGCTGCGCGGCAGATAGCTGGCATCGACCGTGATGTCGCTGCCGCTGAGGTTGCGCAGGGTGATGCTGCGGCTGAACTGCTGCGGCCCGCTGCCGACCAGCTGGCGTGGGTAGCCGAAGGACACGCTGCCGTTCTCCGGCACGTCCGTGGCGAAGGCGATCAGCGGCGAATCGAGCGCCTCGACCGCATCGACCAGGCCCGAGCCGACGCGCTGCGGCGAATGCAGCGGCGGGGTGTCCGGCGCGAACAGGGCGATGTCGCGCGTGGCGGTGGACATCAGGCGCTGCTTCAGCTCGGCCACGCCGGCGGCATTCGCCGGGCGACCGTGCGCCTCGATCAGCAGGGCCGCGAGTCCGGCCACGTGCGGCGAGGCCATCGAAGTGCCGCTGATGGTGTAGCCCTCGTTGTTGGTTCCGGCGCCGGCCGACGTGATCGAGGTTCCTGGCGCCGCCAGGTTGGGCTTGAGGATGCGGTCGTCGCTGCCGCGCACCACGCCGCCGCGCGAGGTCGAGCTGCTGGCCAGACGCGGCGTTTCCGCGTAGCTGGAGCCGGAGGAGCTGTCGAAGGTGCCGCCAAAGCCCGGTTCGCCCACGAGTGCCTTGAGCGCCAGGCCATCGGCCTGCGCCACCATGATCGCAGGCAGCGCATCGTCGAATCCGCCGGTCACACTCATCGCGAAGGGTGCGCTGGCGTCGCTGTTGATCACGACCGCGCCGGCCGCGCCGGTGGCCTTCACATTCGCGATCTTCTGGGAAAAATTGCAGGTGCCGCGGTCGACCAGCAGCCACTTGCCGTCCCAGGCCGAGGGATCGGGTTCGGTCAACGGACCACAGGCCAGCTCGGTGCCGGCGCTGATGCGCGCCACCGTGGCCGTCAACGGGTCGGGAGCGATGGCCGGATACATCGAGCCGCGCGCAGCGGGGATGGTGGTGGCGCCGGAGCCCGGGTCATAGCTGAACTGGCCGTCGATCACCGCTGCCGTGTCGGTCACATTGGCCACGCTGATGCTGCCGGCCGCCGTACCGGGCGCGCCCGTGACCAGCTGGAAATCGCCGCTGTTGCCGGCCGAGGTCACCACGGTGATGCCGAGCTCCGACAGGGCCTGCTGCGCGCCCATCAGGAAGTCGTCCGGTCCGGTTCCGCCGTAGGGCGAGCCGAGCGACATGTTGACCACGTCGATGTCTTCGCCCAACCAGCTGCCGGTGGCGGCCTCTTCCATCGCCGCGAGCAGGATGTCGGTGCCGGTCGAGCCGCTGCAGCCGAATACGCGCAGCGAGACCAGGTTGGCGCGCGGCGCCGCGCCAGGCCCGATGCGGAAGGCCGACACCGACGCGGCCGGATAGTCCGGGAACAGGGCATTGCCCTGGGTCAGATCGCCGGTGAAGGTATCGCCGGCGGCCGTCACGCCGTAGCCGGCGGCGGTACCTGCCACATGGGTACCGTGGCTGAAGGGACACCCGGCGGGGTCGGGATCGGGCGCCGCCGCCAGGCCGAAGTTGTAGTCGTCGCCGACGAAGTCCCAGCCGCCGATCACGAGCGGGTCGCCCATGGCAACTGGCAGGGCCAGCGGCGGCCAGGCCACGTCGCCCAGCACGGTGCGGTCGTTGGATTCGTAGTTGCCTTCACCACCGAAGTGGCGGTGGGTGTAGTCGATGCCCTCGTCGATGATGCCGATGGTGACGCCCTGACCCATGAGGTTGGTCCCGCCCGACGCGACGCCGGCCCAGGCCTCGGAGCTGCGCACCAGCGGCTGACTGCTCGTGTGCGCCGGCACGTAGCGACGCACCGGCGCGACCGCCACCACGTCCTTCAGGTTTGCAAGCTCGCGCAGCCGGCCGGCTTCGACCTCGAGCACCACGGCGTTGTCGAGGAACTGAAACTGCGAGCGCACGGCGACGCCCAGCGCCGCCGCCTCGCGCAGGAAGCCGGACTGCTGCTGGCGCAGCGCGTCGCGCTGGTGCTCGGCCGCGGCGCTGGCAGCGGCACGCAGACTGCGGCCACCGGCCGAGACGTAGGACTGCCAGGCCGGTTCGCCACGCAGCCTGACCAGTACCGGAACGCGCGTGCCGGGTGCGATCCGCAGCGGAGGGACCTCATCCGATTCCTGCAGCAGTCGCGGAGCCTGCGACCAGCGTTCGCCGGCCGTGGGCGCCGCCTGCGCGGAGCCGAAGACGAGAAGGGCGGTACATGACGCCAGCGCGGCGCCAGACCATACGGACCTAGGCATGTTTGTCTCCCCCAGAGATCACTTGCCGCGGCCGGCCATCGGCCGCGGACCGCAGCATCATAGGGCGGCGCGCGTGACGCCCGCCATCGGGGGTGAAACCCTCCTACTCGGGTGCCCGAGGCTGTCGCAGCAGATGCAGCACCAGGCCGATCACGAGCAGGCCGCCGCCGCCCAGCACCAGCCAGAGCAGGACCTGGCGCCAGGCGATGGGCGGCGCGGCGGGCTCCAGCGCGACTGCGCCGGCCAGCACCGAGCCTGGCCCAAGCCCGGCAAGGGGTGGTTGCCAACCGGCACCGTGGCGCGTCCGCAGCTGCGCCAGTACCGGCTGAAGCGGCACCGCCTCGCGCCGGGTCCGGGCGCTGCCAGCGGCGAGGCGCCAGGGCTTTGGGCCCTGCGCCAGCACCAGAACCTGCTCGGGGGAATACTCGACCTCGACGCGCGGTGCTGAGCTCTGTGCCGGCTGCGTGTCGACGATCCATTCGAAGTCGCGCGAGCGCGCCACCGGGACGGGATCGGGGCGCACCGCGTCCTTGCCCTGTCCAAGCTGGAAGACCACCAGCTCGGCGCGCGCCTGCAGCGGCCTGTCGTCTGCGCCGCGGCTTGCGACGCGCGCGGTGAAGGCTCCGCTGCCGTTGCCCGGCGCCAGCAGCAGGCGTTCGACCGGCAGCGGGCCCGGCAGGCGGTAGACAAAGCGACCCGGCCGCTCCGGATCGGGGGAACCCGACAGGCCCACGCGCTGCAGGCTCGACCCCACCGCTTCGGCATCCGGCCGGAGCTCGGCCCTGAGACGCAGGATCGGCAGCGGCGCATCGGCATCGACACGGCGGAGGCGCAGATAGTGCGCACGGGTGCCGCCGAGGGCAAGGCGGGTACGCTCCAGGCGCAGGCCGTTCTGCTCCAGCCGCACCAGGGCCTGCGCTGCGCCAAGGTCGGTCCAGCTCGCGAGATCGTGGCTGGCCTGCACTTCCACGCGCGCATCCAGGCTGGCCGCTTCCGGCGCCAGATCCACCAGCAGGGCCTGCAGCGGATCCTCCAAGGCGCTGGCGTCGAGCAGCAGGATCTCGCCCGCCCCGGCCGGCGCGTCCGGCCCGATGTCGGCCTGCAGCCGGCTCAGTCGGCCGCTGGCGTCGCGCGCGATCAGCAGAGCGATGCGCTCGGGGCCTTCCCCGGCGGCGGCGATGGGAAGGCGGAACAGGGGCAGCTCGATGTGGACCGCCGCCGGCCGCTGCGGGCTGGGTGCGGGCGGTGCCAGCAGCTCGAGCGCCAGGGCGCGGCCGTCGCCATCGAAGGCGACCAGGTCGCCGAGGTCGCTGTGGCTCATCGAGGCATAGACCTCGGCATCCAGCTCGAGGCGCAGCAGGCCTTCGCCGCCGTCGGCCTCGATCGGCCACTGGCGCGCAAAGTCGCTGGGCGCCTGTGCGCTGGCCAGGACGCAGGCCAGGCCCAGGCCGAGGAGCGCGCCGCGACCGGCACGGGCGAGCGGGCTCATGCGGTTTCTCCCTCGGCGTTGCGCGGCGGCGTCGGCGCGATGCGGCCGACCAGCACCAGCAGGCCACCCACTGCCAGGAAGGACACGATGCCGGCGAGGTCGCCCATGTACTGGCGATCGACGATGACCAGCTTGGCCAGCACCACGCCCATCAGCACCGCGCCGACCAGCCACAGCGGCCAGTCGCGCCGCTTCGAGCCGGCCACCCACGCGATCACGCCGGCCAGGCTCCAGAGCACGCTCAGGGTCGCCTGCGCAACCGGATCGAACATGAGTTCAGGCGACCAGGGCGCGCCGCCCAGCCAGTGCGCCCCGCGCAGCCCCGCCACGCTCAGCCACAGCAGCCCGGCCAGGGCGAGCAGGGCGCGCAGCGGTCCGGCATCGACGGTCTCGTCCGCCGCGCGCCAGGCCAGCAGCAGCAGGACCAGCTGGGCCAGTTCGAGCGGATTGAGCAGGGGCAGGAAGGGCAGGGGCGCGGGGTCGCCGCGGTCGGTGAGGCTGAGCAGCCAGAGCCCGGCGAGCAGGATCGCGGCCGGCAGGATCCAGCGCAGGCGATAGTGCGGGAAGCGCTCCGCCAGCGGCCAGGCCACCAGGTCCGGCCTGCGCCAGCTGCCCAGCAGCAGCAGGATCAAGGGCAGGGCGCCGGCCAGCAGCTGCCAGCCCGAACCCAGCTCGGCATCGCCGGCGAGGCGCGAAAGGCCGAAGCCGAGCCACAGCGCCAGGGTCCAGAACAGGCCGATGTGCGCCAGCGACAGGCCGCGCTGCGCAGGCTCGCGCAGCAGGGCCAGCGCAGCGAGCATGGACGCCGTCCACAGCGCCCACAGTCCGGCCTGCGGCAGCGCCAGCAGGGGCAGGTCGTCGAGCACCATCGCCAGCACCAGCGGCGGACCGGCCAGCGCCACCAGCAGCGCGATCCAGCCCGGGCGCGGCCAGGACAGCGCCAGGCGGGCGAGCAGCGCGAGCAGGAGCGTCACGATGGCAAAGCCCAGCACTTCCACCACCGTGCGATCGGCGTAGGCCACGGTGTCGATCTCGCGCAGGCCAGCCACGCCCCACCAGGCAAGACCGAGCAGGAAGCCGGTCCAGACCGGCACCCGTCCGCCCGCGTGGCGCTCGTAGGTGAGGGCGATGGCAAAGCCCGACAGCGCGAGCAGGAGCAGGCCCAGGGTCTGGCCGTTCACCACCGCCCAGTCGCCGGGCTCTGCCTGCCAGCCGTGCTCGCCCAGCGACAGCATGAAGGCGCCTGCGGCGAGCGCCTGCAGCCCCCAGCCGATCGCCTGCGGCAGGCGGCGCGACTGGCGCAGGCCGAGCCAGATCAGGGCCGCGCCCTCCAGCGCCCAGGTCGCCGAGGTGGCGCGCGCGGAAAAGGCCAGCGGCACCGCCAGGGTGGCGAAGCCCAGGGCCAGGATCGCGAAGCTCTGCCACAGCACCTCCAGGCCGCGCCGGGTGCGCAGCCACAGCGCCAGCCCGGTGTAGACCAGGGCCAGCGCCAGGGCCGAGAAGGCCAGGCCCATGCGGTCGTCGGACAGCAGCGCGGCCTGCAGCGGGAAGCCGAGCAGGGGCGTGCCGAACACCAGGGTGCCGTCGACCAGCGGTCGGCGGCCGCGGATCGCATGCAGCACCGCGATGGCGATGTAGAAGGCCACGAACAGGATCAGGAAGGGCTGTACCGTGGCGTAGTGCTCGGGCCGGTAGTACTCGATGCCCCAGAGCGTGCCGACCGCGAAGGTGAAGGCGAATCCGACCAGGTTCAGCGCGCGCCAGGCGCGCAGCCAGGCGATGCCGAACACCGCCGCGTTGAGCAGGGCGTAGTAGCTGAACAGGGCGACGTGGTTGCCGCTGCCGGTCGAGATCAGCACCGGCGCCAGGTAGCCGCCGATCAGGCCGAGCAGGGCCAGCCAGACCGCGTTCTGCAGCACCGCCAGGGCCGCCGCACCGGTCACCAGCAGCAGCACCAGGCCGAAGGCGCCGCCGGCCGGCAGCAGGGCGTAGAGCCGGTAGCTGGCGAACACCACCAGCAGCAGCACGCCGATCGCGCCGCCCTGCAGGGACAGGCCGAAGGCGGGGCGCGCGTGGCGCTCGCGCCAGCCCCAGACCAGACCCGCGAGCGCCGCCAGGGCGATGCCGGCGAGGCGCAGCTCGATCGGGAAGCGCACCCAGCCGGCGTCGGCGGCGTACTTGAGCGCCGCGGCCACCCCGGCGAACAGCACCAGCACGCCGATCTTGACCGGCACATTGCCCTCGAACAGCAGGCGCCGCAGCCAGCCGCCGAGCGCGTCGACCCAGACCGGGTCGGACGGTGGCGCCGGTGATCGCGGAGCGCCGCTGCGCGCCGGGCTCGGGCGCGGCGTGGCCGGTGGCACGGGCGGTGGCGGAGGCGAAGCGGGTTTCGCGGCCGGCGACGCGGCCGCCGCAGCCTGCGCTTGGGCCGGGGTCTCCTCCCGCCGCGCGGGCGCGGGCGCCG
>JANJTY010000566.1 GCA_024710865.1 Lysobacteraceae bacterium
GAGTCCGGGTTCGCTGGCGACCAGGACCCAGTCGACGCCCTCGGGGGCGTCGATCAGCTTCAGGCCGCGCGCTGCCAGCCAGCCGGCCTGCTGGCCAGGGTCGAAGCCCTCGGCCCAGCGCAGCACGACTCCACCGATGGCCACGCGCATCGCGCCGCGCGGCTGGTCGCGATAGACCGGCACGTAGACCACGCGGGGATCATCGCGGTCGCGCTTGTCGGACCGGGCGGAGGATTCGCTTCGCACCCGCACCGACACCGGACGCAGCGGCAGCGCCTTGTCCTGCTCGCCCGACGCCAGGGCCGGGCGGTCGTACTCCAGCCTGGCCAGATAGCGCGTGTCTTCGTGCAGCGCACGCCAGCGCTGTCCGTCGTACCAGCCTTCCGCGGCCAGGGCGGCGGTGGCCCCGGAAAGACCCAGCAGCGCGGTGCCCAGCAGCAGCAGACGCTTGAATGACGTGATCATCGTCTACTCTCCTTGGTGACCGTACAGGGTGAGGGACCAACCGGCGAGGTTGGCGCCTGCCGTGCTTTGGCGGTTGTCCACTTCCAGCGTCCAGGTGCCATTCGCGGTCTCGCCCAGGAACTGCACCGCGCCGAAGCTGAACTCCACGTTGGATTCGCAATCCACAGCCAGGGTTTCGCCCGACTCCTCGTCGGACTCGGAACAGGCGCGCTGCGGCATCAGCACCGAACGGGTGCCCGAGGGACTGATGAGGATCAGGCGCAGATCGCCGCTGTTGAAGCTCTCGGAGCTGCCGCGAAGGTCGACGTGCGCGGCGACGTACTCCACGACGGTCAGCTCGTCCGAGGAGAAGCTCGCGGTGCGCGACACCTGGGCTCTCGCCGCCACGCTCGCCGTCGCTCCGTTGCTCGAATCCTCCTGGCGATACTCGGGCAGCGGGCTCATGCTGCGGGCGGCCGCCACGCTGGCCGAGGCGTCCGCTGCGCCGAAGCCGTACTGCAGGTTGTAGGGCAGACCGGCGCCGTTGTCGGACCAGAGTGAGGATTCGGGATCGACGCGACGCGCGGTGTTTGCCAGCACCCAGCGCACATCGCGCCAGGTGAACTGCGGATTGGCCTGGCGGATCAAGGCCACGACGCCGGCCACGGTCGGACTGGCCGACGAGGTGCCGTTGAAGCAGCGGGTGAAGCGGCGATCGCTGAAATCGATGTCGGCAGTCTCCGCATCCGGCGTGTTGTAGCCGAAGTCCGGGATGCCGATGTCGGTGGTGGTGACGGTGAGCGCATCGTTGCCGCAGAACTCACCGCCAAAGCCGCCGACCAGCAGGTTCGGGCCCAGCTCGGAGTAGCTGGAGCGGGTGTCGTCGGCATTGATGGCGGCGACCGCGAGCACGCCGTGGAAGTTGGCCTGGCCGTCGATGCCCGAGTAGTCCTTGAAGCGTTGGTTCTCGTCCAGGTCGTGGCCGTTGCCGCCGGCCCACAGGTAGACGATGCCACGCCCGCCGGCGCCCTCGACAATGCCCTGTTCGATGGCCTGCTTCCAGGTGTCGTCGGAAGGGTTGAGCTTGCCGGTACCGTCCGTCGCGCCCCAGGAGTTGTTGGAAACCGATACCAGCGCACGCTGGTGCAGCATCGCCTCGGCGTCGTTGGCGGCGCTGTTCGCCTTGAGCAGGTTGAGGCCGATCAGGCGCGCACGCGGCGCGACACCGACCACGCCGATGCTGTTGTCGCGCGCGGCGATGATGCCGGCCACCGACGTGCCGTGGCCATCGCCGGGCTCGGTCGGTGTTGGATCCTGATTGGATGCGCCCGATGCCCTGAGGAAATCGCGGTGCGGGGCATTGGTCGCCATGTTGTCGATGAGGTCCGCATGCCGGATCTCCAGCGAATCATCGACCACGGCCACCAGCACGCCTTCGCCCTTGCAGCCGGACTGCGGGCAGTTCTGCCACAGCGGCCGGACGTTCAGATCGGCCCCCACCGCGGGCTGCAGCCCGCCCAGGTCCTGACCCTGGCTGTCGAGGTGCCACTGCCAGTCGAGCAGCGGATCGCCGGGCGCGAAGACCGTCGTGCCGGAACCGCCCGAGCGCGAATCCAGGAACACCGTGCCGTCGCCGCGCGTCAGCGAGAACTCCATGCCGGTCGAACCGGTCGAGCCGTAGGTCGGGCGCGCCAGGATCTTGACCGCTGCGGTGTAGCTGCGAGTCAGGCAGAACGACGCAAACCCGGTCGACGGCGTGGCGCCAGCGGCCGAGGCCGGATCGTGCAGGCCTCCGACGACCACGCTGCCCTGGAACCCGCCGCCGACCCGATTGACGTACGAGGTCAGTGCCGACACCGCATAGGTCGCCGACGCGCTTGCCGTCGGCGTGAAGGTCAGCACGTAGAAGCCGGGCGGCACGACGACGCTGAGCGAGTGGGAGCCCGCGTTGACCAGGCTGTTGACCGGCGTCGCCAACACTTGCGAGCCGGAGCGGCGTTCGAGCGCGATGCGGCCGGCGGCGCCGACGGTCACGCCCATGTTGACCACCTGCATCTCGTTGGCGGCGTTGGAGATGTTGAAGGCGGAGAAGCCGCGCACTGCGGTGCTGGCGCGACCGCCGAAGTTGAGGCCGCCGGAGAAATTGCGGGGGCCCGAACCGGACAGGGTGACCTGCGCGCCAAAGCGGCCGGTTTCCGTAACGGCGCCGGGGTGGGCGCGCAGGATGTAGAAGCCCGGGCACGGCGTCGAAAGATTGGCCGGCAGCTCGACGTTACCGGTGGGTTCGTCTGCGGTGCCACCGATGCTGCTCTTGGCGGCAGCCTCGTCGGCCAGCACGCTCCAGTCCAGCACGACGGGCGCAGCGCCACCTGCGGCGAGCGGCGACTGAGCGGCCGCACGCTCCGGCGCGCGGGAGCTCATCTGCTGGGCTTTCAGCGCCGCGGCGAAGGCCTGCCGGGAGAACTCGGCGAGCTCGTCCTGGGCACCCGCCTGACCGATCTCGTCAACGAAGGCTGGCAGCGGCCCCGGTCGTGCGGGCTGGGCGGAGAGACGGCTGGATTCTGCTGCCGTGCCCGCCGCCATCCAGGTCAGCAGCGTCAGACAGGCTAGTGATCGAAGCGACGGCGCCAACTGCGCCGACAATGGTGTGGCGTCACGCATCAGTGCATGTCTCCAGAGAACGGGACTGGCCGCAGCCGGCGGTCTCGGCCCGTCAGGAAAGCACTCGATGGTTGGATGCCGTGCAGCGGATGGACACCAGCCCGCACAGGCATTTCCAGGACCGCTCCCCCAGCGGTTGGACAAGGCTGCGCTTCCGCCTTCGGCATTGCAATGGGCACGTGTGGATTCCGCGCCGTTGGCTGTGTGCGGCGCGACAACGCCTCGCCAAACGGGCTCGTCGCGCACCCGGGATGCGCATTCCGACGGCTGCCTGGTCGCGATGTCCGGCGTACGCGCCCACGCCGCCTCAGTTGCCCTCGAAGCCATCGGAAAACACGTCTTGCCCGACGAGGTTGGCGCGGATCTCGCCGCCGGGAAACATGTTGGTGTGGATGTTGTAGTAGGCCAACCCGGCATCGAGCCCGGCGAGCAGCGCCGCGCGCGCGTTCTCGACCGTGCCGCCGTTGTTGGTGATGAAGCTGGCGTTGAAGCTGGAGGCCTGCTCCAGGTCGAGCACCTGCACGTGTTCCCCGGCGCTCACGCCGATCGGGAACGTGGCGAAGCTGGGCGTCTGCGTAGCGATGCCGACGTTGGTTCCGGGCGGCGTGCAGCAGTGGATGTGCGCCGCGGTGGTGGTGCCGGTCAGACTCGAAAACGTGGCATGGATGCCGAGCTGGGTGCCATCGAGCACCAGCACCACCGAACCGATGCCGGGCGAGGCATTGGACGGCGCCTCGTTGGCGCCCGAGGCGGTGCCGAGGTAGGTCTGCGCGCGCGCGGCCGGCACACAGGCCGCGGCGCCCAGCAGGACGAACAGGTGCAGCGGACGCATTGCGATCATGGCTGAACTCCCGGCACGGCAAATCCTCAATCGCCGTGATCGCCACCGGCAGGCGCGCTGGTGACGCGACGGCTGGTGTTCTGTCTGCGCGAGTACCTTGCCTGCGTCGCGCCCAACAACCGTTCCCGAGGCAAGGCGCTAGGACGCGGCGCAGTGGGGCTGCATCGACGACACGCGACCCGGCATCGGGCGGGAAGACCGAGCGCGTTGGGTGAGGTGCTTGGGCGACAGGACACTGGGCTGCCAATGCTACGCCCATGCCCTGCTTCGGGCCCCTGCGACCATCACCGCCGCCCGCGAAGTGCAGCAGATGCGTCCCGGCGTGTGGGCTTGGCACGGCCCGGAATGGACGTGAGGCGTTCCGTTGCCTCTTTCACGCTCGGCGTTGGCGGGCCTGGGGCTCGCGCCAACGGCAGGCCCACGCGGCCGGCGACGTCGCCGGCACAGGGATCAGCCTCGAAACCCGGGTGCGTTGCCGGAGGGCGACGCATCCGGGATGGCGGCGCACCGGTACCG
>JANJTY010000578.1 GCA_024710865.1 Lysobacteraceae bacterium
GCGTGCCGCCGCCGCTGCAGGAGGACATCTTCGCCGACGGGTTCGAGTCCTAGAGGACCGCCGCGCTCCTCCCATCCTTCGCCTGCTGTGCACCTGAGCGGAAGCAGTCCAGCCCCCTACCGCCCTTCGTACCAGTAGCGCCGGATGAAGGCGTTGCCCTGCTCGGTGCGGCGCAGGACATTCCAGGCCACGCGCGGCATCTGCAGCAGGTAGTGCCAATCGCCGTGGCGGTCGAACTTGCGCGTCGAGGTGACGGTCTTGACCCCGCGCAGGCGCGACAGGCGCTGGCCTCGGCCCTTGCCGAGGCGCCTGAGGCGAACGAGGAAGTCGACATCCTCGGCAATGGGACGCGACTCGTCATAGCCGCCCAGCGTTTCGAAATCGGCGCGGCGACAGAACACGATGCCGGTGTCGAAACCGGTGAGCCAGACCATCGGCAGGACCATCGCATAGCTCAGTGCGATGCCGGTCGACCAGCGCTCCATCGTGACGCCGGTGGCGCCGGCCACGACGCGCGCATTGTCGAGCGCGGCGAGGATGGCGTCGAAGCAGTCCGGGTGCACGATCGAATCCGCATCGACGAAGCCGATACCCGCGCCCAGCGCGGCGGCGGCGCCGCCGTTGCGCGCAGCGGCGATGCAGCGCTTCTCGACCGCGACCACGCGGCAGCCGGCTGCACGCGCGAGTTCGGGCGTGGCATCGGTCGAGCCGTTGTCGGCCACGATCACCTCGATCGCATCGGCCCGCCCACTGCGCTGGCGCGCGTGTTCGACGCTGGCCAGCAGGCGCGGCAGCAGGACGGCCTCGTTCCAGGCCGGTACGACCAGACTGAAGGCGATCGACATGCTGCGCTCCGGCCCGCCGTGACCGCCCCAGCATACGCTGCGGCGCTCGCGAGCGCGGGAAACTACAATTCGGGTCCGACCACGCCGGAACGCTCCATGTCCCCGACTTCGATCGCGCAACTCTGGCAGGACCTGCACGACTGGGCGGAGGCGCACCAGCCCGAGCGCCTGCTGCGCCTCAACGCCGGCGCCCCGGAGTCCGACCTCGCCGCGCTCGGCGAACTCGGGCTGCCGCTGCCGCTGGACTTCCTCGACAGCCTGCGCATCCACGATGGCGAAGACCTGGACGTGCCCGGCCGCCTGTTTCCCGGCGGCGCGACCCTGCTGCCGGCGCAGGACATGCTTGCCGCGCGACAGGAACTGCTCGCACTGGAGGCGGAGTTCCCGGACGGCCCCGATGCAGACGACGAACCGCAGGCGCGCGTCGGCATCGGCGCGGTGAGGCCCTGGGCGGACTCCACGTCGCGGCTGCCCTTCATGCGCCAGGACGAGTTCCTGTGGCTGCTCGACTTCGAACCGGACGCGGGCGGGACGATCGGCCAGGTGATCCGCTGCGACGCAGCCGGCCGCAGCGACTGGGTCGTCTGCGCCGACAGCTTCATCGCGTTCATGTCGGATTACCTGGCCGCGCTGCGCGATGGGGAGATCGACGTGGAGGACTTCGATCCCGTCGAACCCGAGCCGTTCGAGCCAGAGGACGAGGAGGACCCCGAGCGCTTCGCCGGCTTCCCCGAGGAGGAGGATGACGGGTTCGAGGGTGGACAGGACGAGGGCTGGACGCGGGCCCAGGAGCCCTGGCCACCCATGGCGCGCCTGCCCTGGTTGCGCCGCGAAACGCTGTCGATCGATCGACTGAACGCGCTGGGACAGGCCGGACACTGGACCGAAGCCTGGCGGCTCGCGGAACAGCTCGATCCGCCGCCGGACTGGGCCGACGCGCTGCGCCTGCAGATTCGGGCACTGCGCGAGCAGGGCCGCAGTGGCGAGGCCTTGGCGGGACTGGAGCCGCTGATGGCCTCGGACGCGGTCAGCGAGGACGATCTGCTGCTGCGCCTTGACCTGCTGGAGGACATCGGCGAACGCGACGAGGTCCTGGCCGAGCTGTCCCTGGCGATCGAGACCGGCGCCGGACCGCGCCTGCTCGCGCGGCGCGCCCAGCTGTGGCAGTCGATGGGCGGAGAGCCGCCGTTCGAGGCCGCACCCGCCGAGGCGATCACCTGGCTGGGCAGTCCGGCCGGCCAGCAGCATGCCGCCACCTGCCGCGAGCGCGCGGTCGACGACCTGCGCCGCGCGCTGGCGTCGGAGGACCGCATCGCCTGGCGCCTGCAGCTGGCCGACTGCCTGCTCGAATCCGAGCGCTGGGACGAGGCCTTGGCCACCTATGAATCCTTGATCGAACGCCTGCGCGCGCGGCGAGGCCGATTCGCACCGCATGCAGCGCGCACGCGCTGGCCTCGACCAGGCCCGGCGCCGCGAGCTGGACGAAACCCCGGCCGACCTGCTCGGCAGCATGGACGAGCTGCTCGAAGCGATGCGCGGCTATGCCGAGGAGCACGGCGGCGTCGCGGCCGGGATGGAAGAGATCGGCGCGCTGCGCGATGCCTTCGCGCAGCTGGTCGACGATGGCCGCAAGGCGCAGCAGGAAATGGACGCCGACCCGGACATGATCGAGCGCGAGGCCGAA
>JANJTY010000581.1 GCA_024710865.1 Lysobacteraceae bacterium
ACCTGGTGAACCTGGAAGACTTCGGCCGTCGCGATCGCAACGGCGAGTCGCGCTGGGCCCTGCAGCTGGGCTTCCGCTACCGCTTCTGATCCAGCGAAGCGTCTTGTGTCACGGAAACGGCCGGGCTCGCCCGGCCGTTTCCTTTTTCGCGGGGCAGGATGGGATGGCGCGCGCTACACTGCGCGCCCTGCCGGGCTCGGCCATGGAACAGTCACATGAAGTTCGTCGACGAAGCCGAAATCAAGGTCATCGCGGGTGCCGGCGGCAACGGCTGCATCAGCTTCCGGCGCGAGAAGTTCATCCCGCTCGGGGGACCGGACGGCGGCGATGGTGGCGACGGCGGCTCGGTCTGGCTGGTGGCCGACGAGAACCTCAACACCCTGATCGATTTCCGCCACCAGCGCCTGTTCAAGGCGCAGCGCGGCGAGGGCGGCATGGGCAGCCAGAAATACGGCAAGGGTGGCATCGACACCGAGATCCGCGTGCCGGTCGGTACCGTGGTCACCAACATCGACACCGACGAGGTGATCGGCGACCTGACCCGCCACGGCCAGCGCCTGCTGGTCGCGCAGGGCGGTCGCGGCGGCCTCGGCAACATGCACTTCAAGAGCTCGATCACGCGCGCGCCGCGCCGCGCCACGCCGGGTACGCCGGGCGAGGAGCGCGACCTGCGCCTGGAGCTGAAGCTGCTGGCCGACGTCGGCCTGCTCGGCTTCCCCAACGCCGGCAAGTCGACCTTCATTCGCGCCGTTTCCTCGGCCACGCCCAAGGTGGCGGACTATCCCTTCACCACCCTGTATCCAAATCTGGGCGTGGTGCGCATCGAGCAGCACCGTAGCTTCGTGATCGCCGACATTCCCGGCCTGATCGAAGGTGCGGCCGAAGGCATCGGCCTCGGCGTGCTGTTCCTCAAGCACCTGCAGCGCACCCGCGTGCTGCTGCACCTGGTGGACATGGAGCCGCTGGATGGTTCCGATCCAGTCGAACAGGTGCGCGCGATCGAACGCGAACTCGAGAAATACGACCCCGCGCTGCTGCACAAGCCGCGCTGGCTGCTGCTGAACAAGGCCGACCTCCTGCCTGAGGAGGAGCGCCAGGCGAAGGCGCAGGCGATCGTCGGGGCACTGGGCTGGGCCCAGCCATGGTTCGTGATCTCGGCCCTCGCCAAGGAAGGCACCTGGCCAGTTTGCCTCAAGCTGGCCGAGGCCCTGGACGAACTGAAGCGTGCTGCAGGAGAGGCACTGGAAGAGGGCGCGGGCGGCGATGCGGCCTGACGCTCCGGTCGACTGTCGGGCAACAAAAAAGCCGGCTTTCGCCGGCTTTTTCGCACAACCTGGGGCGTTGGCCTCAGGCGCTGGCCTGCATCGCGCGGATGCGGGCGGTCAGGCGGCTCTTGTGACGGGCCGCCTTGTTCTTGTGGATCAGGCCGCGCGAGGCGTAGCGGTCGAGGATCGGCTCGGCCACCTGCAGGGCGGCTTGCGCGCCGGCGGCGTCGTTGGCGTCGAGCGCCTTGACCACCTTCTTGACCGCGGGGCGCAGCATCGAGCGCGCGCTCATATTGCGGCCGCGGCGGACTTCGGCCTGCTTGGCACGCTTCTTCGCGGACTTGATGTTTGCCACTGGGGTGCTCCTGAAAGGGGTAAGAATGCGGGTGAAAGACTGCAAAGTATGCGGGAAGCCCTTTTGAACGTCAATTCGCCGCGGCCACCGGCAAGCCGGGGCGCGCCGTCCGCCGTCCGCGGGGACGCTCCGTGAGGCTGCTGCGCTCGACTGCGGTGTTCTCGGCCGCGACCCTCCTCTCGCGGCTCGCAGGCTTTGGCCGCGACGTGCTGCAGGCGGCCCTGTTCGGCGCCAACAGCGCGACGGACGCCTTCACCATCGCCTACCGCATCCCCAACTACCTGCGCCGGATCTTTGCCGAGGGCAGCTTTGCGTCCGCCTTCGTGCCGACCTTCACGGCGCTCAAGGAGCAGGGCGACGAGGTTGCCCTGAAGGACTTCCTCGACCACGTCGCCGGGGCGCTTTGCGCGGTGGTGCTGCTGGTCACCGGACTGGGCATGCTGGCGGCGCCCCTGATCGTGGGCCTGATCGCGCCCGGCACCCTGGCCGAGCCCGCCAAGTTCGCGCTCACGGCCGAGATGCTCCGCATCGTCTTTCCCTATCTGTTCTTCATCTCCCTGGTGGCCCTGGCGGGCGGCGTCCTGAACAGCTTCGGCCGCTTCGGCCTGCCGGCGCTCACCCCCGTGCTGCATAACCTGGCCGTGATCGCGGCGATGCTGCTGCTGGCAGGCCACATGGACGTGCCGGCCAAAGCTCTCGCATGGGGCGTGTTCGCCGCGGGCATCGCACAGTTCCTTCTGCTCTGGCCCGCCCTGGCCCGGCTCAGGCTGCTGCCCCGCCTGCGTCTGGACCTGCGCCACGAGGGCGTGAGGCGGGTGTTCAAACTGATGCTGCCGACGCTGTTCTCGTCGTCGGTGGCGCAGATCAACCTGATCGTCGGCACCATCTTCGCGTCCCTGCTCGCGACCGGCAGCCAGACCTGGCTGTGGTACTCGGACCGCCTGGTGGAATTGCCGCTGGGCGTGTTCGGGGTGGCCCTCGGCACGGTCATCCTCCCGCACCTTTCCGGGCGTTTCGCGCAATCCGATGGCGAAGGCTATGGCCGCGCCCTGGACTGGGCCCTGCGCACCGTGCTGCTGATCGCGCTGCCCGCTGGCCTGGGCCTGCTGCTGCTGGCCGAGCCGATCGTGAGCACCGTGTACGGTCGCGGCGCCTTCACCGCCCTCGACGCGCAGATGGCCGCGCTCAGCCTGATGGCGATGAGTATCGGTATCCCCGGTTTCATGGCCAGCAAGGTGCTGGCGCCGGCGTTCTACGCGCGCCAGGACACGCGCACGCCGATGCGCGCCGCGCTCTGGACCGTCGGGTGCAATGTAGGCCTGACCATCGCGCTCGCCACGCCGCTTTGGCTGTACGAGGCGCCCGGCGCGCACGCCGGCATCGCCCTCGCAACGGGCCTGGCGGGCCTGCTGAATCCCTGGCTGTTGTGGCGCGCCTTGCGCCGCCAGGGGCTGTACCAGCCGCTGCCGGGCTGGGCGAGGCATGGCCTGCGTCTTGGGCTGGCCTGTGCCGTCATGGCCGCCGCCCTGCTGCTGAGCCGCGACTTCGATTTCGGGTTAGGCCTGCGGGGCGAGCTGGGTCGCTGGCTGGGGCTGGTCCTGCAGGTGGGGCTGGGCGCGGCATGCTACGGCGGAACGCTGCTGGCGTGTGGTTGGCGTCCGCGCGATCTGCGTTTCGGATGAACCCCGTCCCGGTAGCCCGGATACGCGTAGCGCATCCGGACGATGTGCCTGGAGGGGCTGATGCGTTCGCTTCAACACCCCGGATGCGCGACCCTGCGGGCCGCTTGTCCGGGCTACGACTCGCGCATGTGCCTTCCAGCGCGGCTACTTTGCTGCGGCGCAGCGCAGCCAGCCGCTATACTCCAAGGTTCGCATGAGCAGGCTGTTTCGCGACCTCGAAGGCGGGCGTCTTGGCCCGCGTGGCTGCGTGGTTTGCATCGGTGCCTTCGACGGCCTGCACCTAGGCCATCGGGCGCTGCTGGACCGCGTGCGTTCGCGTGCGCGCGAGGCGGGTCTCGATACCGCCGTACTCAGCTTCGAGCCGCTGCCGCGCGAGTTCTTCGCGCCCAGCGACCCGCCCGCGCGGCTGATGCTGCCGCACCAGCGCATTGCCGCGCTGCGGGCGCTCGGCATCGACCATATCGGCCTGCTGCGTTTCAATGCCGCCCTGGCCGGCACCAGCGCGGAGGACTTCGTGCGCCGCGTGCTGGTTGGCCGCCTCGGTGCGCGCGAAGTCTGGGTCGGCCCGGAGTTCCGCTTCGGCAAGGCCCGCCGCGGCGACATCGCCTTGCTGCGCGCGATGGGCGCCGAGCTGGGC
This sequence comes from Lysobacteraceae bacterium, assembly GCA_024710865.1. Classification (GTDB taxonomy): domain Bacteria; phylum Pseudomonadota; class Gammaproteobacteria; order Xanthomonadales; family Xanthomonadaceae; genus JANJTY01. The sequence goes on from JANJTY010000581.1 coordinate 3,940, forward strand.
TTCACCGCGCACGAAGTCGACACGCATCACCACGCCGGCGAGCGCGTGTCCAGTTCGGCCATCCGCGCCGCGCTGGCGGCCGGCGATCTGGAGTCGGCCGAGCACATGCTGGGCCGACCCTATGCCCTCTCGGGCCGCGTCGTGCGCGGCCGTCAGCTCGGCCGCCGGCTCGGCTATCCCACCGCCAACATCCGCCTGCAGCGCCGCCGCGCCGCGCTCGGCGGCATCTTCGCGGTGCGCGTGCACGGCGTCGATGCCGCGCCGCGCGATGGCGTCGCCAGCCTGGGCACGCGCCCCACCGTCGACGGTGTCGAGCCCCTGCTCGAAGCGCATGTATTCGACTTCGACGGCGACCTGTACGGCCGCCGGCTGCAAATCGAGTTCGTCGCGAAGCTGCGCGACGAGCTCAAGTTCGACGACCTGCCGGCCCTGGTCGAGCAGATGGATCTCGATGCCGCGCAGGCGCGCCGCCTTCTGCACACCGCACCCGCCCCGGAGCTGAGAATCGCGTGAGCCAGGATTACAAACACACCATCCATCTGCCCGCGACCGAGTTCTCCATGCGCGGCGACCTGCCCAGGCGCGAGCCCGGGATGCTGGCGCGCTGGGAGGCCGAGGACCTGTACGCGCGCATCCGCGCGAAGGCCGCCGGGCGCCCGCGCTTCGTGCTGCACGATGGTCCGCCCTATGCGAACGGGCCGATCCACATCGGCCATGCGGTCAACAAGATCCTCAAGGACGTGGTGGTGCGCTCCAAGCTGCTGGCCGGCTTCGACGCGCCCTACGTGCCGGGCTGGGACTGCCACGGCCTGCCGATCGAACTCGCGGTCGAGAAGACGCACGGCAAGGTCGGCACCAAGCTCGACGCCGCGGCCTTCCGCCAGGCCTGCCGCGCCTACGCCGCCGAGCAGATCGACGGCCAGCGCGCCGATTTCAAGCGCCTCGGCGTGCTGGGCGACTGGGAAAATCCCTACCGCACCATGGATTTCGCCTTCGAGGCCGCCATGCTGCGCGCGCTGGGCAAGATCGTGGCCAACGGGCACCTGACCCGCGGCGCCAAGCCGGTGCACTGGTGCTTCGACTGCGGCTCGGCCCTGGCCGAGGCCGAGATCGAGTACGCCGACAAGACCTCGCCGGCGGTGGACGTGGCCTATCGGGCGCAGGATCCGGCCGCGCTGGCGGCCGTTTTCGGCGTCGATGCGGGGGATGCACTGGTGGCGGTGCC
>JANJTY010000701.1 GCA_024710865.1 Lysobacteraceae bacterium
CCGTCCGGGTCGATCACGGTGACGGCGTCGGGCACGGCGTCGAACAGGCTGGAGAGGCGGCGGGATGCGGCGGCGAGCTCCGCCTGCATGCCGTTCAGCGCCTGCACCGCATCGCGCAGGAGGCGCTCGTGCGCGCTGCCCGAGGTCATGCCGGCGCGCAGGGTCTCGAGGCGCGCTATCAGCGCCGCGGCGTTTGCCTGCGTGCCGTCGATCGCGGCGTCGGAGTCCACCAGCCCGGCGCCCGCCTTGGTCTTGCCCGAATCGCTCATGCCCCCTCCCTGACGCGGCCACCCGGGCGCGGGTGCCGGCCAGCCCGGCGAGGATAGCGCATCAGGGGGCCGCTGCGCCGGCCTCTCGACAGAGATGGGCGACGGCAGCCACGAAGGCGGCGCGCGCCTGTCCGGCGTCGAACAGCTGCGGCAGGCCGGTCTCTATGCGGGTCCGCAGCGCGCGGCGCGCCTCCGGCGCAGCGAGCAGACCCAGGGCGCGCTGGACCAGGTCGTCGGCGTCGCTGGCGACCAGCTCCTCCGCTACGCCAAGGGTCTCCAGCATGGCCGCGCTCTGCCGGCCGCGCATGAAGCGGCCGCGGCAGGTCAGCAGCGGCAGGCCGTTGGCGAGTGCGTCCAGGCTGGAGTTGCCGCCCGACCAGTGCAGGTTGTCGAGCATCAGGTCGCAGGCCCGGTTGATCTGCTGGAAGCGGCGGCGGTCGCACATCGGCAGCCAACGCAGCTGACGCGTCGGGTCGGCTCCCGCGGCATCGAGCGCGCGACCGAGCCGTTCGCGCAGGCGGCGCGCCCAGCGCGGCGGCCCGCCCTCGAACAGGACGAAACACGCGTCCGGGCATCGCGCGGCGATCGCGGCGACGACGGCGTCGGTGTCCGGGTGCAGCTTGAAGGCCGAATGCGGCAGCAGCACGCGCGGTCCGGCCGGCAGTTCGCCGATCTCCAGCGTGGGCGCCGGCATGGGCTGCGGATAGTCGACGCCGAGGCCGGGCAGGGTGAACAGGCGTTCGCGGTAATGCGCCGCTGCGCCGGGCGGCTCCATTGCGCTGCAGCTGAAGTAGGCGTCGATCGAGTCCAGCCCGCTGGTGACGGGGTGCCCGAACGCCACCGCCTGACGCCGTGCCAGGCGCAGGGCCGCGAGCGGCGGCAGTCGAAGGTCCATGCCCAGTTCGGGGTAGATGAGCAGATCGAGATCGGCGGCGGCGATGCTCCGCGCCAGTTCGTTGAGCGGTCCCTCGTGGAAGTGGAAACGCGAAGCGTCCGCGGTGAGGCGCTCGGTCAGCGCGTCGCGCGAGGGCCCGAGCTGGAACAGGTGCACCTCGAAACCGCTGCGGCGCAGCAGGCCGACCCAGGCGCCGAAGTAGTTGCCTGCGGTGCAGTCGCGGAAGATCGAGCCGAGGAATCCGACGCGGGGCGGACCGGGCCGGCGCGATCCGCCCGGTTCCAGGCCCGGGGACAGGTGTCGCACGGCGCGCTGCAGCAGGTCGCCGAAACGCGACTGCAGGGCGAGATCGTCCTCGCCCTGGTAGGCGAGGTAGAAATTGCTCCAGGCGGCCTGTTCCAGCGCGGGCTGCAGCCGCGCCAGCGCAGCATCGTCCCAGCGCGACGCGAGCGCGTCCAGGCCCTGCGCGAAGGCCTCGCGCTGCTCGCTCTGCGCGGCCCGATCCATCGGCACCGGATCGAGGTGCAGGTGGGCGGCGAACTCGAGGCGCAGCCAGGGGCTGCGCCCGTCGTCGGCGCACAGGGCCGCGACGCGCCGCGCGGCGCGGCGGGTCGATTCGGGCTCGCCGGCCTGGCGCAGCCGTTCGACGCAGGCCGTGCCGATGGCCAGGTCCTGCAGCGGCTGCTGCTCCAGTTCGGTCGCGGCGGCGGCAAACCGTTCGCGCCGCGCCAGGCTGAGGGCGAGGCGCTCGCCGCGCGGCGCCGCGTCGGCTTCGATCAGCGCGTCCAGCTCGCGCTCGGCGCGCGCGGCATCGCCGGTGTTGCCGAGCAGGTCGATCCAGAGCAGTCGCGCGAGCCCGTCCTGCGGGTCCTGCAGCAGATGCCGCTCAAGGTGCGCGCGGGCGGCGGCGTAGTCGCCCAGATCCTCGCAGGCCAGGGCGGCGTTGTAGTCGGCCAGGGCATGGCCCGGCGCCAGGGCGAGTGCGGCGCGCAGGTCGGTCAGCGCGGCCTGGGTGCGGCCCTGTTCGCGCCGCTGCGCGCCGCGCCGGTTGAGGGCGTCGGCCTGCATGCGCGGCCAGCGTGGATCGTCGGGCAGGCGCGCCGCTAGCTCGGACAGTGTGGCGATGGTCTCATCGAGGCGGTCGAGCTGGATCGCCGCATTGATGCGCAGCACCAGGGCCTGCAGATCCTGCTGCACGCTCGGCGGCAGCGCGTCCAGCAGCGCCAGGCAGCGTTCGAACTCGCCGTGGCGGTAGGCCGACAGCGCCTCGACCAGGTGCGGCGACGCGGTGCTCATGGCATCAGCCCAGCGCGCGGCCGACCTTGCTGCCGGTCTCGCGGCCAAGCTGTGCGGCCAGCCAGCGGCCGGTCGCGACCAGGGCGGGCAGGTCGATGCCGGTCTCGATGCCCAGGCCCTGCAGCAGGTAGACCACGTCCTCGCTGGCGACGTTGCCGCTGGCGCCTTTCGCGTAGGGACAGCCGCCGGTACCGGCGACGGACGCATCGACCACGGCCACGCCTTCCTCCAGGCAGGCCAGCACATTGGCCAGGGCCTGCCCATAGGTGTCGTGGAAATGCACCGCCAGCGCGGTGATCGGAACGTGCTGGGCGACCGCGCGCAGCATGGCGCGGGCCTTGCCCGGCGTACCCACGCCGATGGTGTCGCCGAGCGAGATCTCGTAGCAGCCCAGCTCGAACAGCCGCTGCGCCACGCGCACCACGTCGTCCAGCGGCACCTCGCCCTGGTACGGGCAGCCGAGTACGGTGGAGACGTAGCCGCGCACCTTCACGCCGTCGGCCCTGGCCACGTCCAGCACCGGCGCGAAGCGGGCCAGGCTTTCCTCGATCGAGGCGTTGATGTTCTTGCGGCTGAAGGCCTCGGAGGCCGCGCCGAACACGGCGATCTCGCTCACGCCGACGGCGCGGGCGCGGGCATAGCCCTGCTCATTCGGCACCAGCACCGGATAGCTCACGCCGGGGCGCCTGGCGATGCCGGCGTAGACCTCGGCCGCATCGGCCAACTGCGGCACCCACTTGGGGCTGACGAAGCTGGTGGCCTCTATGCTGGCAAGGCCGGTGGCCGAGAGGCGGTCGATCAGTTCGATCTTGGTCGCGGTCGGGACGATGGCCTTCTCGTTCTGCAGGCCGTCGCGCGCGCCGACCTCGACCAGGCGCACGCGGGCGGGCAGGGCGCTCATGCCTCCTCCAGCAGCAGCAGGATGGCGTCGGCCTCGACGAAGTCGCCGGCCGCGGCGCGCAGCTCGCGCACGGTGCCGTCGCGCGGCGCGCGCAGGGTCAGTTCCATCTTCATCGCCTCCATCACCACCAGGGCCTGGCCCTCGCTCACCGCGGCGCCGACTTCGGCCTGCACCAGTACCACGCGGCCGGGCATGGGCGCGAGCAGGCGGTTGCCGAGGTCGGCGCCCGCTTGGCCCTCGAAGCGGAACGGAGGCACCTGGCGCAGGCTGAGGCGGCGGCCGGCATCGTGCAGCAGAACGCGGTCGCCCTCGACCCGCGCGCGCAGGCGCAGGCCCTTGCCATCCAGGCGCAGCGAGAGTCCGTCGCCCGTGCGGCGCGCGCCTTCGATCTCGGCGCTGAATCCTTCCCCGCGCAGGCGGTAGCGGCCGGCGCTGCCGCTGGCGTGGACCTCGCTGCGCTGGCCTTCACCCTCCAGCACCAGCAGGCGCTCGCCGGCATGGCCCAGGCGCCAGCCGTCGGCCAGGGCCCAGGGCGAACCCGGCTCGCTCGACGCCGCGGCTGCGGCGTCCGCGTCATCCTCCTGCGCCAGCAAAACGGCGCAGGCCGCCAGCGCCAGCTCGCGCGGGCCGGGCGGCGGCAGGGGCGAGAGCACCTCGTCGAGGTGGCGGTCGAGGTAGCCGGTGTCGATGCGGCCCTCGCGCACCACCGGATGCCGGACCAGGCGTTCGAGGAAGGCGATGTTCGATTTCGGCCCCACGATCTCGCAGTCGGCCAGGGCCTCCTCCAGCCGCGCCAGGGCCTGGCCGCGGTCGGCACCAAAGGCGATCAGCTTGGCGATCATCGGATCGTAGAAGATCGTCACCGTATCGCCCTCGACCACGCCGCCGTCGAGCCTCACGCCGTCGCCGGGCTGGGGTAGACGAAGACGCTCCAGCCGGCCCGATCCGGGCAGGAAACCCTGCTCGGGGTCCTCGGCGTAGAGCCGCACCTCGATCGCATGGCCGCGATGCGCGATGGCGTCCTGCGCCAGCGGCAGGGCTTCGCCCGCGGCCACGCGCAGCTGCCATTCCACCAGGTCGAGGCCGGTGACCAGCTCGGTGACCGGGTGCTCGACCTGCAGGCGGGTGTTGATCTCCATGAAGTAGAAGCCGCCGTCGGCGCCGACGATGAACTCCACCGTGCCGGCGTTGACGTAGTCGATCGCCTGGCCGGCCTTCACCGCCGCGGCGCCCATGGCCGCGCGCAGGGCGGGGGTGAGGAAGGGCGAGGGCGATTCCTCGATCACCTTCTGGTAGCGGCGCTGGGCCGAGCACTCGCGCTCGCCGAGGTGGATCACGCGGCCGTCGGTGGCGCCGAAGATCTGGAACTCGATATGGCGCGGCGTTTCGATGTAGCGCTCCAGCAGCACGCGGTCGCGGCCGAAGGCGCTGGCGGCCTCGCGCTGGCAGCTGCGCAGGTTCTCGCCGAATTCGGCGCTGCTGCGCACGATGCGCATGCCCTTGCCGCCGCCGCCGTGCGCGGCCTTGATCATCAGCGGGTAGCCGATGCGGTCGGCCTCGCGCTGCAGCAGGTCCGGGTCCTGGTCCTCGCCGGTGTAGCCGGGCACCACCGGCACGCCGTGTGCGGCCATCAGCTGCTTGGCGCCGGCCTTGCTGCCCATCTTGCGCATCGAGGCGGCCTTGGGCCCGATGAAGACGATGCCGGCCTGCTCGCAGCTTTCCGCGAAGTCGGCGTTCTCGGACAGGAAGCCGTAGCCGGGATGGATGGCCTGCGCGCCGCTGGCCTTCGCCACCGCGAGGATGGCCTCGCCGCGCAGGTAGCTGTCCTGCGGCCGCGGCCCGCCGATGCTGTAGGCCTCGTCCGCCAGCCGCACGTGCTGGGCATCGGCATCGGCCTCGGAATACACCGCCACCGCGCGCACGCCCAGGCGCCGGCAGGTGCGGATCACGCGGCAGGCGATTTCACCGCGGTTGGCGATCAGGATCTTGTCGAACATCGGGGATTGGGCACGGATGAACACGGATGAACACGGATAAGAGCGGTGTCGGGTGGCTATCGTACCCTGCGCCTGAACTCGGGCTTCGGGCCGAAGTTGAGCAGCAGGCCCACACGTATGCCCGTGGCCCTCAGGTAGTTGATCAGCTGAGCCTCGTGAGACGAAGCAAGCGTGGAGGCCGCCTTGATCTCGATGATCAACCGTTCTGGAACCAGCAGGTCGGCACGATACTCCCCAACCCGTTGGCCCTTGTAGTAGACGTCGATGGCAGCCTGCGGCACCACGGTGATGCCGCGCTCGCGCAGCGCGATCGCCAAGGCGTTCTCGTAGACCTGCTCCAGGAATCCGCAGCCCAGTTCCGAGTAGACCTCGTAGAACGCACCGATGACCGACTCGGAAAGCGCTTCCTCGATCAATCCGCTCTTATCCGTGTTCATCCGTGTGCATCCGTGGCCAGTCTGCTCTTCCAGCTCACCAGGGCCTACACCACCCAGCCAGCCGGCCGCTTGGCCAGGAACGCACCCAGCCCTTCCTGGCCTTCCGGCGAGACGCGCAGGCGCGCGATCAGGGCGGCGTTGTCGGCGTCGGTGCGTTCGGCCTGCGCTGGCGTCATGCCGGCCATGCGCAGGGCGAGGGACTTGGCCTCGTGCTGGGCGATGGGGCCGCCCTTGCCCAGCCAGTGCAGCTGGCGCTCGACCGCTTCATCGAGGTCGCCGGGCGCTACGCACTGGTGCAGCAGGCCAATGCGCTCGGCCTCGCGCGCGTCGATCACCTCGGCGGTGAGGAACAGGCGGCGTGCCTGGCGCGGGCCGATCGCGCAGACCACGTAGGGCGAGATCACCGCCGGCACCAGGCCGAGCTTTACCTCGGAGAGCGAGAACTTGGCGCCCTCCACGCCGATGGCGATGTCGCAGCAGGCCACCAGGCCCACGCCTCCGCCGTAGGCCGAGCCGTTGACCCGCGCGATGGTGGGCTTGGAAAGGAAACTCAGGGTGCGCATCAGCTCGGCGAGGCGGAGCGAATCGGCCAGGTTCTCGGCCTCGCTGGCGGCGGCCATGCCGCGCATCCAGTTCAGGTCGGCGCCGGCCGAGAAGGTGGCGCCGCGTCCGGTCAGGACCACCGCGCGTACGGCGCGATCGGCGTCGAGCTTCGCCAGCGCCCCGGTCAGGTCGGCGATCAGCGCTTCGTCGAAGGCGTTGTGCACGCTCGGGCGGTCCAGCGTCAGGGTGGCGATGCGGTCGCGGATATCGACCGCGAGGGACGGGGTGGCCTGCATCCGAAGGCTCCTTGCGAAGGGTAGGGCGAGGGCGGCGATGGTGGACGCTCCCGGAACCCTTGCCAAGCTGGCCGTCGCGCGGTCCGGCCGGGGGCGGGCGCGTTCTTGATCCAACGCAAGCAAAGCGGGCGCAGCAGCGCGTATGATGCGAATCATTCCCATCTTTGCGTCCGGCCATGACCCTCGACCAGCTCACCCGCGGTTCCAGCGCCACCGTGCTCGAGGTGCAGGAGCAGTCCACCCGCGACGCCATCGCGCAGCGCCTGCGCGAACTGGGCTTCGTGGCCGGCGAGGCGGTGCGCCTGGTGGGCGCGGCGCCGCTCGGCGGCGATCCGCTGCTGGTGCAGGTCGGCTACACCCGTTTCGCCCTGCGCCGCAGCGAAGCCAGCCGCATCCGCGTGCAGCGCGAGTCCGCATGAACGCGGCGGCACTCACCCGCGTCGCCCTGGTCGGCAACCCCAACTGCGGCAAGACGGCGCTGTTCAACCGCCTGACCGGCAGCCGCCAGAAGGTGGCGAACTACGCCGGGGTCACGGTCGAGCGCAAGTCGGGCCGCTTCAAGGCGCCGTCGGGGCGCGAATTCGAGCTGCTCGACCTGCCCGGCGCCTACAGCCTGGCCGCGACCTCGATCGACGAGGCCATCACGCGCGATGTCTGCCGCGGCCAGCACCCGGACGAGCCGCGGCCCGATGCCCTGGTCTGCGTGGTCGATGCCACCAACCTGCGCCTGCACCTGCGCTTCGTGCTGGAGGTGCGCGCGCTGGGAATGCCCATGATCGTGGCGGTCAACCTGGCCGACGCGGCGCGCCGGCGCGGCATCCGCATCGACCTGCACGCGCTGCAGGCCGAGCTGGGCGTGCCGGTGGTGGAGACGGTCGCGATCCGCCGCCGCGGCGCCCAGGCCCTCATCGAACAGCTCGATGCGGCTGGGCTGCCGCCGCTTCCGCCCAACCCGCCGCTGCCCGACCTGCACGCCGAGGTGCGGCGCCTGATCGGCCTGGCGGTGCACATGCCCGAGCGCACCGCGCGCACCGACGAGGCCCTGGACCGGGTCCTCCTGCACCCGCTCGCCGGTCCGCTGGTGCTGGCGGCGCTGATGTTCCTGATCTCCCTGGCGGTGTGCGCCTGGGCCGCGCCGCTGCAGGACCTGGTGGCCGGCGCGGTGGCCTCGCTCGGCGCCAGCGTCGCCGGCGCGCTGCCCGAGGGGCCGCTGCAGAGCCTTCTGAGCGACGGCGTCTTCGCCGGCCTCGGCACCGTGGTCGAGTTCCTGCCGCAGATCCTGCTGCTGTTCCTGTTCATCCTGGTGCTGGAGGAGTCGGGCTACCTGCCGCGCGCGGCCTTCCTGCTCGACCGGCCGATGTATGCAGCGGGCCTGAGCGGGCGCTCCTTCATCCCGCTGCTGTCGAGCTTCGCCTGCGCCATTCCCGGCATCATGGCCACGCGCTCGATCCAGAACCCGCGCGACCGCCTTGCCACGATCATGGTGGCGCCGCTGATGACCTGCTCGGCCCGGCTGCCGGTCTACACCCTGCTGATCGGCGCCTTCGTGCCGCGCACCGAGGTGGCCGGCTGGTTCAACCTGCAGGGCCTGGTGCTGTTCGCGCTGTATGCCGCCGGCATCGGCAGCGCCCTGCTGGTGAGCTTCATCATGAAGCGCTGGAAGCGCGGCGCGGGCGAGCATTCGCTCCTGCTGGAGCTGCCCTCCTACCGCCTGCCCAATCCGCTCGACGTGGCGATCGGCCTGTGGGAGCGTGCGCGCATCTTCCTGCGCCGGGTCGGCACCATCATCCTGGCGCTGACCGTGCTGCTCTGGGCGCTGTCCAGCTTCCCCGGCCCGCCGCCGGACGCCGACCGACCCGCGATCGAGTACAGCGTGGCCGGTCGCCTCGGCCGCGTGATGGAGCCGGTGTTCGCGCCGATCGGCTTCAACTGGCAGATCAGCATCGCCCTGGTGCCGGGCATGGCCGCGCGCGAGGTCGCGGTCTCGGCCCTGGCCACGGTCTACTCGCTCTCGGCCGAAAGCGACGAGGAGGCCAGCGCCCAGCTCGCGCCGCTGATCGCCACGCAGTGGCCGCTCGCCACCGCGCTCTCGCTGCTGGTCTGGTTCGTCTACGCCCCGCAGTGCCTGTCCACCCTGGCCGTGGTGCGGCGCGAGACCAACTCCTGGCGCTCCGTCGCGATCATGGCCGGCTACCTGTTCGCCCTGGCCTATGGCATGTCCTTCCTCACCTTCCAGATCACGCGCTGGCTGACCGGATGAACGCCTGGCCGCTCATCGAACCCCTGCTGGTCGCGCTGGTGGTGCTGCTCAGCGCGCTGCAGGCGCTGCGCCGGCTGTGGCCGGCGGGATGGACGCGCGCCCGCAGGGGCTGCGCGCGGTGGCTGCTGCGATCCGACAGGCCGGCATGGCTGGCACGGATCGGTCGCCGCCTGTCGCCTGCGCCAATCCCCGCCGCCCGGGCCGCCTCCGGCTGCGGCCCCTGCCGCGGCTGCGACAGCGGCCGCTGAGCGCGACTACATCCGGAACACGCCGAAGCGCGCCTTCTCGATCGGCGCGTTGAGCGAGGCCGAGAGCGCCAGGCCCAGCACGCGGCGGGTGTCGGCCGGATCGATGATGCCGTCGTCCCACAGCCGCGCGGTGGCGTAGTAGGGGTTGCCCTGGTGTTCGTACTGGTCGCGGATCGGGGCCTTGAAGGCTTCCTCCTCGGCCGCGCTCCAGGCATTGCCGGCGGCCTCGATGCCGTCGCGCTTGACCGTGGCCAGCACGCTGGCGGCCTGCTCGCCGCCCATCACGCTGATGCGCGCGTTCGGCCACATCCAGAGGAAGCGCGCGCCGTAGGCGCGGCCGCACATGGCGTAGTTGCCGGCGCCGAAGGAGCCGCCGATCACCACAGTGAACTTGGGCACGTGCGAGCAGGCCACGGCGGTGACCATCTTGGCGCCGTCCTTGGCGATGCCGGCGTTCTCGTACTTGCGGCCGACCATGAAGCCGGTGATGTTCTGCAGGAACACCAGCGGGATGTCGCGCTGGTTGCACAGCTCGATGAAGTGCGCGCCCTTGAGCGCGCTCTCGGAGAACAGGATGCCGTTGTTGGCGACGATGCCCACCGGCATGCCGTACAGGTGGGCGAAGCCGCAGACGAGCGTCTTGCCGTAGCGCGCCTTGAACTCCTGGAACTCGCTGCCGTCGACCAGGCGCGCGATCACCTCGCGGATGTCGAAGGGGCGGCGGGTGTCCTTCGGGACGATGCCGTACAGCTCCTCGGTCGCGTAGGCCGGCTCGACCGCCGCGCGCACCGCGAGCGGGGAGGGCTTGCGCCGGGTGAGGTGGGCGAGGATGTCGCGCGCGATCTGCAGGGCGTGGCGGTCGTTCTCGGCGAAGTGGTCGGCCACGCCCGAGACGGAGGTGTGCACCTCGGCGCCGCCGAGGGCCTCGGCATCGACCACCTCGCCGGTCGCCGCCTTCACCAGCGGCGGGCCGCCGAGGAAGATCGGGCCCTGCTCCTTGACGATGATGGACTCGTCGCACATGGCCGGCACGTAGGCACCGCCGGCGGTGCAGGAGCCCATCACCACCGCGACCTGCGGGATGTTCTCGCCGCTCATGCGCGCCTGGTTGTAGAAGATGCGGCCGAAGTGCTCCTTGTCCGGGAAGACCTCGTCCTGCAGCGGCAGGAAGGCGCCGCCGGAATCGACCAGGTAGACGCAGGGCAGGCGGTTCTCGCGCGCGATCTCCTGCGCGCGCAGGTGCTTCTTCACCGTCATCGGGAAATAGGTGCCGCCCTTGACCGTGGCGTCGTTGGCCACGACCAGCAC
>JANJTY010000637.1 GCA_024710865.1 Lysobacteraceae bacterium
AGCACGCGCTGTCCGCGCGGCTGCACCAGGGCGACCTTGCGGCGGGCGTCTTCCCAGGGCGAGACCTGTGCCGTCGGCAGCATCTTGATGCCGTCGATCTCGAAGGTGGGTGGACCCCAGTCGGTCGGCACCAGCTTCACCAGCGCGCTGGTGTAGCGCTGCAGCGGCGCGAAATCGGCGCCGTCCCAGTGGAAGAGGGTGCGGTCCTTGAGTTCCGCTGGCCAGGGAAAGGTCTGCCCGCGCCAGCGCCAGCCGCCCGCGTCGATCGCCACGGTCTCCCGACTGCGGCCGAGGTCGAAGGAGTCTTCCAGCTCGTCCTTGCCGGAATCCCGCGCCGCGCATAGCCGCAGTGCAAGCGCGCGGGTCAGCAGTGGGCCTTGGTAGCGGGACGTTTCGGACATGGCTGGCGGGCTGGACGGCGCTCGGGCCCGGAACGCTAGCAGGTTCGCCGAGCGCTGCGGCAGGCCGGCGCGCGGAAAGGGCCCGCGCGTCGGCACGAGCCCACGTTGCGTCGCGGTCGTGCGCGGCGCAGGATGCCTGCATGGACGCTCAGGATCGTCGCCGTTTTCCCCGTCGCCCGGTCAGCCTGGCGGTGGTGGTGTCGCGACCGGTGCCGTCTCGCCCGGCCCGCGTGGTGGATCTGTCCGAAGGTGGCGCGCGCCTGGCCTGGACCGCGCCCGTCGATGTCTCGGTCGGCTCGCGGCTGCATCTGGCGGTGCAGCTGCCGGCCGGGCAGGGGCTGGATCTCGCTGCGCGCGTGGTCCGGATCGACGCGGCCCATATCGGCCTGGAGTTCGATGCCGCCCAGCGCAGTCTGGTGCAGCAGGTGCTGGCCGAGGCCCAGTCGCCGGATTGAACCTGCCGGGCTCGCTGCTGCGCCGGCGCAGTCGGTCTGCGCGCGGCGCGCCTGATACAGTCCCCGCCTCTTGAAATGGCGCTGGAGATCGCGAGTCCATGCAGACCCGAACCTGTCCGATCGGTACGCCCGGCCAGCCCTGGGGTGCCGCCGAGCGCGCGGCCTGGCTGGCGCAGCAACTGCGTCGCCGCAGCTACGCCGACGCGGTGCTTCAGGCCGTCGAAGCCCTGCGCGGGCGTTTCCAGGTCGAGACCTATGGCGAGATTGCCTGCGGCGAGGAGCGCTTCGAACTGCGCGCGTTGCGCAGCCCCGAGTGGCGTGAAGACCTGCCCAGTGCCCTGGTGACCGGCGGCGTGCATGGCTATGAGACCTCCGGCGTGCAGGGTGCGCTGCGTTTCCTCGTGTGCGAGGCCGAGCGCTATGCCGGGCGCGTCAACCTGCTGGTGGCGCCCTGCGTGAGTCCCTGGGCCTACGAGCGCATCCACCGCTGGAATGCCGAGGCGGTCGATCCGAACCGTTCCTTCCGCGAGCCCAGCCCGGCGCCGGAATCGGCCGCGCTGATGCGCCTCGTCGCACCGCTGCGCAGCCGCTTCCTGCTGCACATCGACCTGCACGAAACCACCGACAGCGACGAGTCCGAGTTCCGGCCGGCGCTGGCGGCGCGCGACGGCAAGGCCTTCGAACCGGGAAGCATTCCCGACGGCTTCTACGTCGTCGGCGACAGCGGGAATCCCCAGCTCGCATTCCAGCGCGCCATCGTCGACGCCGTCGCACGCGTCACGCACATCGCGCCGGCGGATGCGAAGGGCGAGATCATCGGCTCGCCCGTGGTGGCGCCGGGCGTGATCCTGTATCCGTTCCGCGCGCTTGGGCTCTGCGCCGGCGTGACGGATGCGCGCTACACCAGCACCACCGAAGTCTATCCCGACAGCCCGCGCGCCACGCCGGAGCAATGCGACGCGGCGCAGGTCGCAGCGGTGTGCGCGGCGCTGGACTTCGCGCTGGCGAACTGAGGCGCGGCCAGGGGGCCGGATCGCGGCGCAGCCGGACCCGGCCCGGCCCGGCCGACTCAGCCTGCCTGCACCACGCGCGTACCGGCGATCAGGTCGTGCACGCAGCGGCGGTCGTCGCGGAAGATGAAGAGCACGTTCACCAGGCCCGCGAGGGGTCCGATCATCGGCACGTTCACCACCGCCTGCACCGGCAGGTAGCGCAGGGCGAGCAGCGTGCCGAGGGGCGGCTTGTTGCCGTTGAGATCGACGATCTTGATGTTGAGCAGCTTCTTGCCCCAGGTCTGCCCACTCTGGTTGAGCGGATACGCCTGCAGCACGACGAAGAACACGAAACCGATCGCCGCCCAGAGCATGATCAGGGTGAAGGGCACCTGCTCACCGCGCATGCCGGCGCTCATTGCGGCTTCGAAGTAGCCGCCGACGTACATCGCCGGCAGGGTCAGGATCATCAGCAGGATGCCGTCGATGATGGCGGCGCCCAGGCGCACGCCGCGGCCGGCCAGTTCGGCTTCGCGGCCGGTGTCGGCCTCGACCAGGGTGGATTCGGGGCTGCGGTAGGGATTCTGCTGTTCCATGGTGGCCTCCTTTGCGTGCGACGGGCAGGGTCTGGGTCCGCGGCGCGGACGCGACATGGTCGCACGGAGTGGGCGCGACCACGACTTTCGCCATGTGCGTCGATGCCGGTCGGAATGCGAGGGTGGACGTTCGATCCAGACCGGTGAACCCCCATGCGCACGAACCGTCGCGACCTGCTCAAGTTTGGCACCCTGGCCGCCGCCGTGGCGGCACTGCCTGCCGCTGCCTCGGCGGCCACGCCCGCGATCCCGCGGGCGGCGAAGCCGCTGCGCATCCTGATCCTGGGCGGCACCGGATTCACCGGGCCTTTCCAGGTCAACTATGCGCTGGCGCGCGGTCACACCGTTACCCTGTTCAATCGCGGCCAGCGCCCCTCGCCCGAGTGGCCGGGCGAGGTCGAGCAGCTGCACGGCGACCGCATCACCGGCGACCTGAAGGCGCTGGAAGGGCGCGAGTGGGACGTCTGCATCGACAACCCGACCAGTCTGCCCTATTGGGTGCGCGACGCCGGCAAGGTGCTGGCCGGCAAGGTGGGCCACTACCTGTTCATTTCGACCATCTCGGTCTATGCGGACGGCAGCCAGGGCGGCATCGACGAGGATGCCGCGCTGGCCGAGTACCGCGGCGAGGACGCCATGGCCGAGACCTGGGAAACCATGCGCGCCAACATGGAGCTCTACGGCCAGCTCAAGGCCCTGAGCGAGAAGGAAGCCTTCAAGCAGTTCGGCGAGCGCGTCACCATCGTCCGTCCCGGCTACATCGTCGGTCCGCGCGACGAGACCGACCGCTTCACCTACTGGCCACGACGCATCGCCGAGGGCGGCGAGGTGCTGGTGCCCGGCGACGGCCAGGATCCGGTGCAGATCATCGATGGGCGTGACCTGGGCGAATGGGTCGTGCGCCTGGCCGAAGCCGGCACGACCGGCGTGTTCAATGCCTGCGGCCCCGACTACAGCCTGAGCATGGATGCGATGGTGCACGGCTGCCACGCGGTCACCGGCGGCCCGGTGAAGTTCACCCACGTGCCGGCCGGGTTCCTCGAAACGCACGAGGCCGCACTGCCGATCTGGGTGCCGCGCAGCGGGTCGCCTTATTCGGGCTATGGCGCGGTCAGCAATGCCCGCGCGATCGCGGCCGGATTGACGTTCCGGCCACTCGCGACCACGGTCGCGGACCTGCTGGCCTGGTACCGCGGCCTGCCGGCCGAGCGCCAGGCCGAACTGCGCGCCGGCATCAGCCGCGAAAAGGAGACCGAGGTGCTGGCTGCCTGGCACGCGCGCGGCTGACCGCCCGCGCCGCGCCCGCGAGCCCTGGTGAGGGTCTGGGCACGTCCATCCAGGACGTGACAGCCCACGTCGAGTCCGGCCCTTGCCCGGAACAGGCTTTACGAGATCAAATTCGTGCGCGATCGGTTCGAGCGCCCGCCATCGAAGGCGGGCGGAACCTCTGACGTGTTCAGAGGTTCCCTAGTGTCGACGCGGCGGGCGCGGCGCGATCGGGCAGAAGGGTGGCGCCCCGCGGGACACCCCCACGCGCAGCCAGGTCTGGCCGCTGACGCGGTCCACTGCGACGTCGGCGGCCTGCTTGCCACCGCGCACGCGTCCGCGCAGGGTCTGGTGGTCCGACACGGCGGCCAGCCCGCGCGCCGCATCGCGCAGGGCGCCGGGCTGGGTCGGCTCGCGCAGTCCGGGCGGGATCGGCCGCCGCGCTGGCGTCTCGCCGGCGTCCAGTGAGAGCAGTCCGTCGCGGCCGACGCGCGCGCGCTGGCCGGGCTCGATGCGCTCGGCGATCACGGAGAACAGGTTGGGGATGCGGCAGCGCGCGTCGGGCAAACCGGCGTCCAGTATCCAGCCGCCCTCGGCGCCGAACGACTCGACCCGCCACGCCTCGTCCTTGTCGCGCTGAAGCCAGAACGCCGAGCCGGCATCGATGCCGAGGCCGATGCGGGCGGGCCCGATCTGGAGCAGACGCAGCAGGCGCAGTTCGCGCGCCAGCTCCGAGGTCTGCACCTCCACCACCAGTCCCGCAGCGAGACCAAGGCCGCCCGCGGCCTCGACGTGCAGCGCCGATTCGCCTTCCGCATCGGGACAGCGGCCTGCCCGCCCACAACCAGCAGGCGCCGGTTGCGTTGCGCTGGCGCCGCGCAGCAAGGACCAGGCCGATCCGCCGCGCGTCGCCAGGGGCGCGTCCGACAGCACGGCGGCGCCGGCGCCGATGCCCCCTACACGGATCTGGCCCGACTCGCTTGCGGCGCGGATGGCGAGCAGCCAGGGAGTTGGCTGGCCGTCCGCGTGGACCAAGGACTGATGCAGGCGCAGCACGTCTCCGTCGGCAAAAAGCAGACCGACGGCGCCGTCCGGCAGGCTCGCAGCGCTCGCCTGTTCACAGCCCTGCGCCTGGCTGGCGATGCGCTCCGGGTGAATCCACTCGCGCTGCGGCAGACCGAGGCGTTCGATGCGCAGGCGGGGCAAGGCGCTGCAGTCCCTGGTTTCGAACAGTGCAGACCGCAGTGCGGCGTCGATCGGCCACCACACCGGCTCGGCACCGGCGGCGCGCAGCAGGGCCTCGTACAGACCGGCGGCGGCATAGGGATCGTCGGCAGCGGCCGTCACGAAGGCGATGCGCGGTCGCGATCCGGAGTCGCCGGCCAGCCGCTGCACGAAGGCCTCGATCGGCTGGAACGCGCCGGCGCCGCGCGAGTCCGCAGGTGAGACCGAGACCGCTGGAGAGCGGCCGTCGCGGGCGATCGGTGGCAGCTCCAATGCCGCGAGCACGGCGCGCTGCTCAGCGTCGAGCAGTTGGTTCCAGGGTCGGACCGTATCCGGCGCCGTGCATTCGTGGACTGCCCCGTTCTCTTCGCACAGGCCGGTCAGCTGAGCGCGCAGCGTCTCGGCGTCGAGCGCGGCCCCGGACTCCTGCGATTCGAAATGGCGCAGCAGGCGTTCGACCGACTGGGGAAGCCGTGCCGGCGCGTCCCGCCAGAGCGCACCGTCCAGCGCACGGGCAATACCCTCCGCGTCGACCCGGTAGCGCGGCGGCCCCGCAGCGTGCTCGCTGGTGGGCGCGGATCCGTCGCTGCAGTGTGAGGGCGTCAGGCTGCTGCAGATCTCGAGCGGGCCGCTGGCGAGGAACAGCGCTGAGCCGGGTGCCACTGACGGGTTCGCGCCTGCGAGGACGGCCAGGGCGGCGATGGCGAGGGTGCGCATGGATCGGATTCCGGATCAGCAGGGCGGCGAGTGTGGCGACTGCGTCCGCCAGTGACAATGCGCCGGCTGAACCGCGCCGAACGCGGGCAGCACGCGCGGCGCCCGGATCGATTGGTCGGCCGGGTGTCGCCAACGTTCACGCCAGTTCGCGCGCGATCTCCTCGCCCCACGCTGCCAGCGCATCGAGCAGGACCTGACGTGCACCGTCCTGCGGGTGCTGCGAGCGCAGCGCGGCGATCTCGGTCTGGAACTGCTCGAAGCTGTACTCGGAAAGGCCGGCGTCGCTCCCCAGGCGTTGGCGGCGGTAGGCGTTCCAGCGCTGCAGTTCGGGCGCGTCAAGGCTGTCGGGCCAGTTGCGTGCACGGTAGCGGAACAGCAGCTCGCGGTAGCGGGGATCGGCGAACGTCATCTCCAGTGCGCGCAGTTCGCTGGGCGGGGTGCTGCGCACTGCGGCGAACCGGCGTTTGTCGGCATCAGCAGGGAATCCGTCATACAGCGCGGCGTCGGGGTCCGCGGGCTGGCGCGGAGCCCGCGCGAACACCCGATGCAGTTTCGACGCCAGGCCCGGCACGGAGCGCAGGCGTTCGGCGTGGGCCAGCGCACGGGGAACGTCCAGGCCGATCCGCTCGATGTCCTGCGGTCGCAGGTGGTCCAACGCCACCAGGGCCGGACAGCGGTTGGTCTGAACCTGCTTGAGCGGGATGCGCTCGATGCCCTCGGGCAGGTCAGTCGTGGGCGTGAACACGCGATCGGCGATGTCCTCGGCATCGAGCTCGATCAGCTCGTCCGGGTCTGTCGAAAGGTCGAACACCACGACCCGCGTGGCGACGACCGGATCGACCGCCAGCGGCAGCACCAGCGCTGCGCAGCGCCGCTCGGATGGGAAGCGTCCAGAGACGTGCAGCAGGGGTCTGGCCTGGAACGGATCGAGCAGGGCAGCGGCGCGGCGCTTGTCGCGAAAACCCAGGTAGTAGTCGAACAGCTTCGGCTGCGCCGCGCGGGTGCATCGCGCCAGTCCGATCAGGGCGCGCACGTCCGACAGGGCTTCGTGCGCCTTGGCCTGCTCCAGGCCGTTGGCCTGCGCCAGCAGCTCCAGCTTGAAGCTGGTCCGGCCATCCGCGCCACGCGGCCATGCGATGCCATCGGGGCGCAGCGCGTAGCACAGGCGCACGAGATCGAGCAGGTCCCAGCGTGAGTTTCCGTTGCGCCACTCGCGCTCGTAGGGGTCATAGAAGTTGCGGTAAAGCGAGAAGCGCACGAACTCGTCGTCGAAGCGCAAGCTGTTGTAGCCGACCGCGCAGGTGCCGGGCTCGGCCAGCTGTTCCTGCAGACGGGCGGCGAATGCGGCCTCGATCAGCCCGTCGCGCTGCGCCTGCTGCGGCGTGATGCCGGTGATCAGCGCGGCCTCGGGCGAGGGCAGCAGGTCACGCGCCGGTTGGCAGAACAGCGAGATCGGCGCGCCGACGGGATTCAGATCGGCATCGGTGCGCTGCGCGGCGAACTGCGCGATGCGCGAGCGGCGCGGGTCGCGGCCGAAGGTCTCGAGGTCGAACCAAAGGAAGGATTCGGGCATGGCGGGCATTGTGCCGCAGGCGCGCCGGGCGCGGATTGCGCGATCCGCAGCGCCTGGCGCCACGTCCTGACCGGGAGCGCGAGCCGCCGGCTGGCCTGCGGGAGCCGCGTCGGAATGCCGCGACGGTCCCGTGCGGGGGGCAGGGCAGCGCGGATGTCCGTCGGCACGACCTTCGGCACTCGGCC
>JANJTY010000705.1 GCA_024710865.1 Lysobacteraceae bacterium
AAGCCGCTGCACCGGGTGGTGTTCACCGAAATCACCCCGCGGGCCATCCGCGAGGCGATGAACCAGCCGCGCCAGATCGCCAACGAGCTGGTCGACGCCCAGCAGGCGCGCCGCGCGCTGGACTACCTGGTCGGCTTCAACCTCTCGCCGGTGCTCTGGCGCAAGGTGCAGCGCGGGCTCTCCGCCGGCCGGGTGCAATCGCCGGCGCTGCGCATGATCGTCGAACGCGAGGAGGAGATCGAAGCCTTCATCCCGCGCGAGTACTGGACGGTCGAGGCCGAGTGCGCGCACGCGCGCCAGCCCTTCACTGCGCGCCTGCTGAAGCTCGATGGCCGCAAGTTCGAACAGTTCGACCTCACCAATGGCACCGACGCCCAGGCCGCACGCGCGCGACTGGAAGCCGCCGCCAAGGGCGAACTGGTGGTGAGCGACGTGGTTTCGAAGGAGCGCAAGCGCCGCCCGGCGCCGCCCTTCATCACCTCGACCCTGCAGCAGGAGGCGGCGCGCAAGCTCGGCTTCTCGACCAGCCGCACCATGCGCATCGCGCAGAAACTGTACGAGGGCGTGACGCTTGGCGCCGAGGGCACCGTCGGCCTGATCAGCTACATGCGCACCGACGCCACCAGCCTGTCGCAGGATGCCCTGGTCGAACTGCGCGAGGTGATCGCGCGCGACTTCGGCGCCCAGGCCCTGCCCGAGCATCCGAACGTCTACAAGACCAAGTCGAAGAATGCGCAGGAAGCGCACGAGGCGATCCGCCCGACCTCGGCCCTGCGCCGGCCGGCGTCGGTCGCGGCCTTCCTCAATCCGGACGAGCAGCGCCTGTACGAGCTGATCTGGAAGCGCACCGTCGCCTGCCAGATGGTCCCGGCCACGCTCAACACCGTCTCGGTCGACCTCGCCGCAGGCAGCGAACACGCCTTCCGCGCCAGCGGCACCACCGTGGTCGATCCCGGCTTCCTCGCGGTCTATGAGGAAGGCAAGGACGCGACGTCCGCCGAGGACGAGGATGAGGGCCGCAAGCTGCCGGCGATGAGCAAGGGCGAGCGCGTGCCGCTGGCCTCGATCCACACCGACCAGCATTTCACCGAGCCGCCGCCGCGCTTCTCCGAGGCCAGCCTGGTCAAGACGCTGGAGGAGTACGGCATCGGCCGGCCCTCGACCTACGCCAGCATCATCCAGACCCTGCTCACCCGCGAGTACGTGCTGCTCGACAGCCGCCGCTTCCGCCCGACCGACGTCGGCCGCGCCGTGGCCAAGTTCCTCACTGGCCACTTCATGCAGTACGTCGACTACGACTTCACCGCCAGGCTGGAGGACGAACTCGACGCCGTCTCGCGCGGCGAGGAAGAGTGGATCCCGCTGCTGGAGCGCTTCTGGCGGCCGTTCAAGTCGATGGTGGTGGAAAAGAGCGAAACCGTCGACCGCAGCGAGGCCACCGGCGCACGCGTGCTCGGCACCGATCCGAAGTCGGGCAAGCCGGTCAGCGTCCGCCTCGGTCGCTATGGCCCCTTCGCCCAAATCGGAACAGCCGAGGACGAGGACAAGCCGCGCTTCGCCTCGCTGCGTCCCGGCCAGAGCATGCACACCATCACGCTGGACGAGGCCCTGCATCTGTTCCTGCTGCCGCGCCTGCTCGGCAAGGACGGCGAAGAGGAGGTGAGCGTGGGCGTCGGCCGCTTCGGCCCCTTCGCCAAGCGCGGCAGCACCTACGCCTCGCTGCGCAAGGAGGATGACCCCTACACCATCACCCTCGGCCAGGCCATCCAGCTGATCCGCGACAAGGAAGAAGCCGCGGCCAACCGCATCATCCGACAGTGGGACGGTTCCGACGTGCAGGTGCTGAACGGCCGGTTCGGACCCTACATCTCCGACGGCAAGCTCAACGGCAAGATCCCCAAGGATCGCGAGCCGACCTCGATGACGCTGGAGGAATGCCAGCAGATCCTCGCCGAGAGCGGCAAACCGGTGCGCGGGCGCGGCGCGAAGAAGACCGCGGCACGCAAGGCCGCGCCAGTGAAGAAGGCGGCGGCCGAGAAGGCACCGGCCAAGAAGGCGGCCGCGAAGAAACCCGCGGCGCGCAAGACGGCCGCGAAGAAGACGTCGAGCAAGAAGACTGCCGCCCGGAAGGCGCCGGCAGGAAAGTCGGCGCCGAAGCGGTCCACGGCCGCGAAGCGAGAAGCGGAGCTGGCCTGACGCATCGACCCGTGAGGACACGCGGACCACCGGGCCGCCTTTCCGGGATGCGGAAGCACTGCGCCCATCCGAGTGCCCCGGACACGTGCACCGCGCGCATCCGGGCGGCGTGCGCAGTCGACCAACGGTTGAGCAAGCCATTGCGCGTCGTCTGCCTGCTTCTCGCCTTCGCGCTCCAGGCGCCCACCGCGCTCGCGGCAAGTAGCGACGACACCGTCGTGATCCTCGTGCGCCATGCCGAGAAGGCGGCTTGGCCCGCGCGCGATCCGGATCTCAGCGACGCGGGCCAGCGCCGTGCCCGCGCCCTGGCCGAGCGCTTCGCCGCGCCGCCCCTGGCCGCGGTCTACGCC
>JANJTY010000707.1 GCA_024710865.1 Lysobacteraceae bacterium
GCCAGTCAGAAGCTGAAGGCAGCCGTGGAGCAGCTGAGCGATGCAGGCAAGCAGCCATAACGAGGCCTCCGGGCCTCTGCCGCCGATTCCGGCCAAGCGCTACTTCACGATCGGTGAGGTGAGCGAGCTGTGCGCGGTGAAACCCCATGTGCTGCGGTACTGGGAGCAGGAGTTCACCCAGCTCAAGCCGGTGAAGCGGCGCGGTAACCGGCGCTACTACCAGCATCATGAAGTGCTGCTGGTGCGGCGCATCCGCGAACTGCTGTACGACGAAGGTTTCACCATTTCGGGTGCGCGGAACAAGCTGGGCGAGACGGCGATCCATGAGCAGGAAGAGGCCGAGGAGGTCGATCGCCTGCGCGCAGTGCTGGCGTCCGTGCGTGCCGAAATCATCGCGACGCTCGAGCAGCTGAAAGCGTGACGCAGGGCTGGTAAATGTGTCGGATGCTGCTACAACGCGCAGCTTGTGTCGGGGCGTAGCGCAGCCTGGTAGCGCACTTGCATGGGGTGCGAGGGGTCGCGAGTTCGAATCCCGCCGCCCCGACCAATAGAATCAAACATTAGGCCAGTCGACAGACTGGCCTTTTTGTTTCTTGAAGATACGCTGCCGACGATGTTCAGGGTCGATTCGATTCCCTGCTGCAGATCCGCCCCCTGCCAATCGTGGCTGGCATTGACACGCGAGAAAGCGTGGACGAATCGCCGGCGTGTCGTCGATCAGCAGGATGCGGCGGTTGTGCGGCGTATTCACGATGCGCTTTCTTCCGCTTTGAGCGGCAGTTCGAGGGTGAAGGTGGCACCGCAGCCCGGCCCGTCGCTGCGGGCGGTCAGCGTGCCGCCCATCTCCCGCGCCGCGAGGGCGCAGCTATGCAGCCCGAAACCGTGGCCGTTCTGGCGCGTGGTGAAACCGTGAGTGAAGATGCGCATCAGGTTCTCGGCGGCGATGCCTTCACCCTCGTCCTTGACGCAGATCTGCAGGCAGCGTCCCGCCGCGCCGTCGGCGGGATCAACGAACTCAACGATCTCGACGCGCAGGGTCATTTGGTGTGGCCGGCCGGTCGTGGCGTCCATGGCCTGCTTGGCGTTGCTGATCAGGTTCACCAGGATCTGCAGCACGCGATGACGGTCGAGCAGCAGCACCGGTACCTCGGCAATCTCCTTTATCACGGTCACGTCATGGCGCATCAATGCCCCGGCATTCATGCGCAGGGCATCGTCGACGAGGTCCCGGATCTGGATCGGCTCGACAAGGTGGGAAGCGCCGGCATAGGATTGCTGGGTGGCGACGATGTCCTTGATGTGATCGACGCTTTTGGTCAGCTGCCCTAGCTCTTCAAGGATGCTCGCTTGCTCGGCTGTCAGCGCCTCGGCCAGCTTGTTCAGATACTCCGGCAACAGCTTGCCCTTCTCGTCACGAGTCAGGAAGTCGCCGAGGTCGGCGGCGTGCTCGTTCATCATCCGCACCGCCCAGGCCAGCCCGGCGGTCTTGGAGGTGTGCACCCGCCTGCTGACCAGGCCGGCCGAGACGTTCACGCTGTTGAGGACGTTGCCAACATTGTGCAGCACATTGGTGGCGATCTCGGCCATGCCGGCCTGGCGGGCGGTAGTGACCAGTTCCGCTTGAGCCGCATGCAATTCCATGGTGCGTTGTCGCACCCGCTGTTCCAGTCTTTCGTTGGCCTCCTCGAGTTGGCGTTGCTGGTTGACGCGCTTGATGAGGCCGTGGTTGCGGATCAGGCTGAATGCCGCATAGGCGAGCAAGGCGGTCAACAGCGCCGCGACGGCCAGGAGGTATTGATGATCGCGGTGGTCGTTGGCTGCGGCCTGCCGCTGTTCGTCAGAAAGGAGGTTGTTGATGTCTTCGATGCGCATCGTCACCGGCACTGCCGCGATCCGCGTCAGCAGCCCGTTGACCGCTTTGTGCTCGCGCAAGACAGTGCGGGCATGGGAGGCAAAGATGTCGACACTGTCGCCGATGCTTGTCGGCAGATGCCTTTTCTCGGCGGCCAGCTGGTCAAGTTCCGTGTCGATCGCGGCCGCCTTGTCGTCGGCTCCGTCCTGCATGTAGACGAGCACGGCCAGCAGCACATCGTTTGCGCCTTCCGAGACCCGCCGCAATGTGCTCGTTGTCCCGCCTGTCGCCGCGCTCACCGACTGCCGGAGATCGTGCGCGGCGTCGGGTAGAAAGGCCAGGGAGTTACGCAACACCGAATTGTGGGACTTGAAGTGTTCAACCAGACCGGTTTTTTGCAGGATGGCCTGGTCGAGGGCTTCGATGCTTTGCGCCAAGGCGGGCGGGGCGCCGGAACTCTGACCGGCAACCAGCACCCCAAGCTTCGCCTGCAATTGGTGCAGCTCGAGCAAGTGATCGACCAGAGGATCGTAATGCGTGTTGATGGCGAATCTCGACTTCAGCACGTTGAGATCCCAGTGTGCGTCGAGGTGCTGGATCTGGCGCAAGTGTGCCACGTCCGCAAGATAGCTCGACTCGTCGTGCCCTTGTGTGCTGGAAAAAAGGAGGGCCAGAACCGAGGCGAGCACCACGGTCAGTCCGGCGATGGTGAGCCGGGTGTGCCGTTGCGGGGGCGCCATCACGGCCTCCCTTCGAGTTCGCCAGTCAGCGTTTCAAGGAATTTGACGATCGCTTTCTTGTCCCCTGGAGAGGCGGCGCGGCCGAGTTGATAACGGAACATCACGTCGACGGCCTCGTCCAGCGTCTTGGCCGAGGCGTCGTGAAAATAGGGGGCGGTGAGGGCGACGTTGCGCAGGCTGGGAACCTTGAACACGTGCTTGTCCACATCGTCGCCAGTGGCGAGTTGGCGCCCGAGGTCGGCTTCGGTCACATTGCCGCGTTTCGCGAAATAGTCGCCCATCACGCCGAACTTCTGAAACATGTTGCCGCCGACATTCATGCCTTGGTGGCATGCGATGCAGCCATACTGCTTGAACTTCGCGTAGCCCGCCTTCTCCTCGGCGGAGATGGCATCGCGTTCACCACGCAGGTATTTGTCGAAGCGCGAATCGGGCGTGATCAGCGTGCGCTCGAAGGTGGCGATGGCGTTCTGGATGTTCGCCTTGCTGATGCCGTCCGCGTAGCTGCGCGCGAAATCGTCCCGGTAGCTCGCGTCGTGCGCCAACTTGGCGACGACATCCGCCCAATTCGACCCCATTTCGACGGGGTTCTGGATGACCGCGTCGATCTGCGCTTCCAGCGAGTCGGCGCGGCCGTTCCAGAACTGCCTGAAATTGAGCGCGGCATTGAACACGGTCGGGGCGTTCACCCCGGTCCGCCTGCCGCTGAACCCGACCGAATAGTCCCGACGGTCGGCTCCGCCGTTGCTCAGGTCGTGGCAGCTCGCGCACGATACCGCGCCGTTGGCCGAAAGGCGCGGGTCATGGAAGAGGCGGCGCCCAAGCGCGGCGCGCAGCGGGTCCTGCTTCAAGCTGGCGGGAAGCGGCTTGATCGGCTCGTCGAGCGGTGTGGCGAAGCTCTGGGCGGCCACCCCGAGCATGAGGGCGGCGCCCAGTTTCAGTAGCCGGGAAAACATAGGGACTCCTTCTTGGCAAACACGGCGGCGCGAGATGCTCTTCATTGCCATTCTTTGGATCTCCAGTGCCCGATTCCGTATCGGCTTGCTGCAGCGGGGCTGGTGGCCAGGTTCAGCACGCGCGCAGGCGTCCGGACTCGTTATCGACCGGCATGTTCCGGCCGGCGGGGCGGCGCCGATTGGCAGGCGCGGCGATCGCGTCTCGTTCCTGCCACCATGCCGCGGTCGCGGCGGCGGGCTGCGGCGGCGCAAAGAGGAAGCCCTGGGCTGTCGAGCAGCCGCAGGCCGTCAGGAATTCGGCCTGGCTCCGGGTTTCCACGCCTTCGGCGACGACATCGAGCTTGAGCGCCTGGGCCAGGGCCACGATGATCCTGACGATCTGCGCGTCGCCCTCGTCGCGGTCCGCGTTCCTGACAAAGGAGCGGTCGATCTTGAGCACGTCGATGGGCAGTCGGCGCAGGTAGGCGAGACTTGAATAGCCGGTGCCGAAATCGTCGATCGCGACGGTGACGCCGATCCGGCGCAGGCGCGCAAAGACGCCCGAAATCTCTTCCGGGTTGGCCATGATGACGCTCTCGGTCAATTCGACTTGGAGGTCGGCCGGCGCGATCGCGTATTTCCGGGTCAGGCTGGCGATACGCTCCACGAGGTCGCCCTCCTGCAACTGCTTGGCCGAGACGTTGACGGCAATCCTGACCCGGCCCAGCCCCTGCTCCTGCCAGGCGCGCGACTGGCGGCAGGCTTCTTCCAGCACCCAGTTGCCCAGTTCGTGGATGATGCCCGTCTCTTCGGCGAGCGGAATGAAGTCGTCCGGCTGCACCAGGCCGCGCTGCGGATGGCGCCAGCGCACCAGCGCTTCGACGCCGCGCGGGACGCCGGTGGCCAGCGACACGCTGGGCTGGTAGAAGACTTCCAGCTCGCCATTGGCGACCGCACTGCGCAACTGCATCTCCAGTTGCAGGCGCTGGGCGGCCTTCTCGGTCATCTCCGCCTGGAAGAAGCGGTAGGTGCCGCGACCGGCCGATTTCGCCGCGTACATCGCCGCGTCGGCGTGCTTCATCAGGGTGATGACGTCGGCACCGTCGTCGGGGAAGCAGGCAATGCCGATCGAGGCGCCGACCTGCAGGGTATGGCCGCCGAGCACCATCGGTGCGCAGAGGCTGGCGATGATCTTTTTCGCCAGGTTGGCGCAGGCTTCCGGTTCGTCGACGTGCTCGAGCAGAATGACAAATTCATCGCCGCCCGTGCGCGCCACCGTGTCCGACTGCCGCAGGCTCTGGCCCAAGCGGCGGGCGACCTCCTGCAGCAGGGCGTCACCGATGTTGTGTCCGAGCGAGTCGTTGACGTGCTTGAAGCGGTCCAGATCGAGGAACATGACGCCGAGACGTTCCGCCGCGCGCTCGGCGAACGCGAGGCCGTGCTCGAGGCGGTCGAGCAGCAGGGCGCGATTGGGCAGGCCGGTCAGCGGATCGTGGAACGCGAGATGGCGAATGTGCTCGTCTTTCTTGCGCAGCTCGGTGATGTCGTTGAAGACGCCGACGTAACGCAGCGGCTGGCCGTCGTCCCCGGCGACCATGCCGATGCTCAGCCATTCGAGGTAGGCCTCGCCGTTCTTGCGCCGGTTCCAGATTTCGCCTTCCCAGCGCCCCTCGCGCTGCAGGACGGCCCACAGTTCGCGGTAGAAGTCCGGGCCGTGATGGTCGGAGTGCAGCAGGCTCGGTTGCCGACCGATCGCCTCGGCGGCGCTGTAGCCGGTGATCGCGGTGAAAGCCGGATTCACCGACAGGATGCTGCCGGCCGTGTCGGTGATCATCACGCCATCCATGGTGTTGTCGAAAACGCTGGCGGCAAGCTTGAGTGCCGCTTCCGCCTTGGCGTGCTCGACGATTTCCGCCTTCAATGCTTCGTTGGCCTGCCGCAGGGCCTCGGTGCGCAGTTCAATTGCCGCATCCAGGTCCGCCATCTTCAGGGCGGCCTGCCGGGTCATCTGGCGCTTGGCGGTCAGGGCGCTCGCCAATTGTGAGACCTCGATGGCGTCGAAGGGCTTCTTCAGGATGAGCAGCCGGTCGCCGACATCGAGTCGCGCCAGGACCTCGTCCCAGGCGTAGTCGGAATAGGCGGTGCAGATCACGATCTGCAGTTCGGGATCCGCCTGCCATAGTCGTTCAATGGTCTCGACCCCATCCCAGCCGGGGGGCATGCGCATGTCGACGAAGGCCATGGCGTAGGGCAGGCCGGCATCGAGGGACTGCCGAACCTTCGCCAGTCCCTCCTGGCCCTGGTAGGCGGAGTCCAGCTCGAAGCCGATCGCGGCCGTCTGCGCCTCGGTGCCGAACAGCGCGGCCTCGAGCTCACCGAGATCGGATGCCCTCACCGTTGTCGTCAGGACTTTGCGGAAATCCTCATGGATGGCCGGCGTGTCGTCGATCACCAGGATGCGCCGGTTGTGCAGGGGGTTCATGTCTTGAACCTTCCGCTTTGATCGCGCACCGAATCGCAAACGAGGCGGCTCGCCACGTTCATGCTGTCGCTCCTGAGAGGTTTCTGACGGCGGCGGCCAGTGCGTCGGACTCCATTCCCTTGTCGAAGAAGGCGTCGGCCCCTTCTCGTTTGCAACGCTGGCGCAAGTGGGCGTGGTTGCTGAACATCAGTACCTGCGTTGCCGGCCGCTCGAGCTTGATGCGCCGCAGGAGGGCGAGGCCGCTACCGTCGGGCAGCTGGATGTCGAGAATCACTAGTTGCGGCTGCCAGAAGCGCAGGATCTCGGTCGCCGCGCCGATACCGGCAGCGGTGGCGACGGCCAGGGTGGGGATCGCAGCGAACGTCGCGCACAGGCGCTGGGCGACAAGTTCGGAGTCTTCGACGATCAGCAGTTTCATGTGCCCTTCCGTAATGGCGGTTCCTGGACCCCATTAAACGCGGACGCGGCGGCGGCCGCCGTCGGGAAGGGCTGATAAACGTGTAGGGGGAGGCTGTTTACGCCGTCAGGAAATCCCTACACGGCGCACGGTGGACGACAAGGAGACCTATTCGGCAAGCAGGCCGTGGCGGATGGCGTAGCGCACCAGCGCGGCGTTGTTGTCGATGCCGAGTTTCTGCATCAGGCGCGTCTTGTGCGTGCTGACGGTCTTGGCGCTGACGTTCAGGCGCTCGCCGATGTCGTTCAGGCTGCGGCCGGTGGCCAGCAGTTGCAGCACCTGGAACTCGCGGTCGGAAAGAACGCTTTGTGGCGGCGCATCGCCGTCGGCGCCGGCCTCGTCGAAGACCATGGTGTCGACCAGTGCCGGGTCGATGAAACGGCCGCCGGCGGCCACCTTGCGCATCGCGGCGAGGAGGGTCTCCGGGTCGCAATCCTTGGTCACGTAGCCGGCGGCACCGGCGCGCAATGCACGGGCGACCACTTGCGCCTCGTTGTGCATGGACAGCACCAGCACCGGCAGCGCCGGCCGCTCCGACCGGACGCGCCGGATGAGGTCGACGCCGCAGAGGCCGGGCATGGTCATATCCATCACCAGCAGGTCGCCGTTGCCGGCGCGCACCCCGGCCAGCACGGTGGCGCCGTCGCTGGCCTCGGCGGCGACCGTGAGATCGGCGGTGGTGGCGACGATCTGGCGCAGGCCGCGGCGCACGACGGCATGGTCGTCGGCGATGAGGAGGCGGATCATGATCCGGCCGCCGCGCGGGGAATCCAGATGCTCACCTGGGTGCCGTGCCCCGGCGTGCTGAGGACGGTCGCCCGACCGCCGAGGTTCCGCGCCCGCTCGCGAATGCCGAAGAGACCGAATGAGGCGGCGCCGACCGCCACCACATCGAAGCCGCAGCCGTCATCGGCCACGGTCAGCTCCAGCGCGTCGCCGGCGCAGCTCAGCGTCACATGGACGCGGCGGGCCTCGGCGTGTCGCGAAACGTTGGTGAGGGATTCCTGGACGATGCGGAAAGCCGCCGTGGCGTGGGCGTCGTCCATGACCACCTCGGCTTCGGTGGCGAACGTGCACGCGAGCCCGGTGCGCCGGCCGAAATCCTCGACCAGCCACTCAAGCGCCGGCACCAGTCCGAGATTGAGGGCCGCCGGCCGCAGCTGGGTCGCCACCTGGCGCACCATGTGGATGGTGCGCTCGATGAGTTCGCGCATCTGACCGACGCGCTCCTGCGCCGGCGCATCCTCGGGCAGTTGCATGCGCAGGAGGGAAACGTCCATTTTCAAGGCGGTCAGGAGCGAGCCCAGCTCGTCGTGGATCTCGCCGGCGATGCGCTTTCTCTCCTCCTCGCGCACCGCGTCACGGTGCGCGGCGAGTTCGCGCAGCGCGGCCTCGGCCTCCTTGCGCGCGCTGATGTCGCGGATGGTGCTGATGACGAACAATCCCTCGGGGGTGGCCAGCGGACTGAGCGAAATCGCGACCGGGAACTCGCTGCCGTCGCGGCGCCGGCCGAAAAGCGCCAGGTTATCGCCCATCGGCCGGGGGCGCGGCGCGGCGACGTAGCCGGCACCGACCAGCGCGTGCTGGCGGCGGAAGCGTTCGGGCATCAGCATCTCGACCGTCTGTCCGAGGAGTTCCTCGCGGCGGTAGCCGAAAAGTTCCTCGGCACGGGAATTGACCAGGGTGACCTCGCGCCGCGCGTTCACGATGACCATCGCCTCGGGGGCGGATTCCAGGACGCCGCGGAATTTCTCCTCGGCCTGGCGGCGCTCGGCGATTTCGTGCTGCAGCCGCGCATTGGCCACGGCGAGTTCCGCCGTGCGCGCGCCTACCCGCTCTTCCAAGCGCCGCTGCAGGGCGTGCACGGTGAGATGGGTGGCCACCCGCATCAGCACCTCGGCGTCCTGGAAGGGCTTGGTGATGTAGTCCACGCCGCCGCACTCGAAGGCCCGGACCTTGGCCTCGACATCGCCCTCGCCGCTGATGAAGATCACCGGCGCATGGCGGGTTGCCGCCTCCGCTTTCAGGCGGCGGCAGGTCTCGTAGCCGTCCATGCCGGGCATCTTGACGTCGAGCAGCACGAGATCCGGAAATTCGCGGCGGACAACTTCGAGCGCCGTCGCGCCATCACTGGCGAGATGCACCCGATAGCCTTGGCGGCCAAGCAAGCGTTTCAGTGCCTCGAGGTATTGCGGCGTGTCATCGACGACCAACACGCTGCCCCCTGCCGCCAGATGTTCGTGCGTATTTTCCAAAGCGCGTCTCCCGGCCGGTGCGCTGACATCAGAGTGTGCGTCGGTGCGCTCCGCCTTTGATTTTATAGACTGATGAAAGTGCGCGATAGCGCGCCCGGATTGACGATCTATTGACCCAGCCATGAAATAGATACTTACGTGGCGCGTGTGATCGAGGTGCTGAACGAGTCGGCGCCCGCCATCGTGAAGGGCGTCGAGCTCTTCGACGTGTACCATGGCAAAGGCATCGATCCGGGGAAAAAGAGCCTTGCGTTCA
>JANJTY010000708.1 GCA_024710865.1 Lysobacteraceae bacterium
GACACTGTCGAACTCGGCGAAGATGGCAGCATCTCCTTCGTCGGGCGCTGCGATGACATCATCACGTCCGCAGGCTATCGCATCGGGCCTTTCGACGTCGAAAGCTCCCTCATCGAGCACCCGGCAGTAGCCGAGGCCGCCGCAGTCGGCAAGCCCGACCCCGAACGCACCGAGATCGTCAAAGCCTTCGTCATCCTGAAGCAAGGCTACGAGCCCTCGGATGCCCTAGCGGAAGAACTACAGCAATTGGTCAAGCGTCGCCTTGCTGCTCATGCCTATCCCCGGGAAATCCAGTTCGTTTCCGAACTGCCCAAGACCCCCAGCGGAAAGATTCAACGCTTCCTGCTGCGTCGGCAGGAAGCCGGCGCCAACTCCTAAGGACCCCGTCGTCATGCTAATCGAGAACAGAACTTTCCTGGTGACCGGCGCTGCCTCCGGCCTCGGTGCCGCGACCGCCCGCATGCTGGCGGCCGGAGGCGCCAACCTTGTGCTCGCCGACCTCAACCAGGAGTTGGGCGCGACGCTCTTGGCCGAACTGGGCGCGCCGGCGCGATTCGTCGTCACTGATGTGGCCGACGAAGGCAGCGCACAGGCGGCCGTGACGCTCGCCAAGGAAACCTTCGGCGGGCTGCACGGGCTGGTCAATTGCGCGGGCATCGCGCCCGCCGAAAAGGTCATCGGCAAGGAAGGCCCGCACCGGTTGGCGAGCTTTTCCAAGGTGGTCCAGGTGAACCTAGTGGGGGCCTTCAACATGATCCGCCTGGCGGCCGTCGCCATGGCGGGCAATGAGCCCAACGAGAGCGGCGAACGCGGCGTCATCATCAATACCGCGTCGGTGGCCGCCTTCGAAGGCCAGATCGGACAAGCCGCCTACACCGCGTCGAAGGGCGGTGTCATGGCCATGGCCCTACCGATCGCCCGCGAGCTTAGTCGTTATGGCATACGGGTCATGACCATCGCCCCCGGCATCATGGAGACGCCGATGCTGACGGGGATGCCCCAGGATGTACAGGACTCCCTCGGCCAAATGGTTCCGTTCCCCTCGCGCCTGGGCAAGCCGTCCGAATTCGCGGCCCTGGTGCGCCATATCGTCGAAAACCCGTACCTGAACGGCGAGGTCATTCGCCTCGACGGCGCCATCCGCATGGGCGCCAAGTAGTTCCATTGGAGAATTTAATGAACGACCCCGTTGTTATCGTCGCCGCCCGCCGCACCCCCATCGGTGCCTTCCAGGGCCAGTTCGCCACTGTGACCGCGCCGCAGCTCGGCAGTGCCGCCATCGCCGCGGCGCTGGCGGACATCGGCGCCCACGTCAGCACCATCGATGAAGCCGTCTTCGGTTGCTGCCTGTTTGCCGGCCTGAAGCAAGCGCCCGCCCGCCAGGCGGTGCTCGGCGCCGGTTTGCCGGAATCGGTGCCGGCAACGACCCTAAGCAAGATGTGCGGTTCCGGCATGAAAGCCACGATGCTGGTTCACGACATGCTGCTCGCCGGAAGTTGCACGGTCGGCCTCGCAGGGGGCATGGAGTCGATGTCCAACGCACCCTACGTGCTCACGCGGGCGCGGGAAGGCTACCGCCTCGGACACGGCCAGCTCCTCGACCACATGTTCCTCGATGGGCTGGAGGACGCCTATGAGGGCAAGCTCATGGGGTACTACGCCGACCTGTCCGCCGCCGAGCACGGCATCTCGCGCGAGCGTCAGGACGCCTACGCGACGGAGTCGGTTCGCCGTGCGCAGCATGCGGTGGCCAGCGGCACGTTCCGGACGGAAATCGCGCCGGTCACCATCGCCGGGAAGAAAGGCGATACCGTCGTCGCCGACGATGAGACACCCGGAAAATGCGATGCCGCCAAGATCCCCCATCTGAAGGCGGCGTTCCGCAAGGACGGCTCGGTGACTCCGGCCAATGCCTCGTCGATTTCCGACGGCGCGGCCGCCCTGGTCCTGATGCGCGAGTCCGAAGCGCAACGGCGCGGCCTGGCGCCGCTGGCCCGCATTCGCGCCCATGCGACCCACGCGCGCGCACCAGGCCAGTTCACCACGGCGCCCGCAACGTCGATCCGCAACGTCCTGGCCAAGGCCGACTGGAGCGTACGCGACGTCGATCTGTTCGAAATCAACGAAGCCTTTGCCGTCGTGACCTTGCTCGCCATCGACGAGCTCGATCTGGCGCCGGAAAAAGTGAATGTGAATGGGGGCGCCTGCGCCCTTGGCCACCCGGTCGGCGCCACCGGCGCACGCATCGTCGTCACGCTGATTCACGCCTTGCGCCAGCGCGGCCTCAAGCGCGGCATCGCCAGCCTGTGCATCGGCGGCGGCGAAGCGACAGCGGTGGCGCTCGAAGTCCTGTGATCGACGGAGAAAGCAGATGATCCTCACTCAAGAGCAGGAAATGATTCGCGACTCGCTGCGGCAGTTTGCCAGCGAGCGCCTGGCGCCCTTCGCCGCCGAATGGTCCAAGCACCATACCTTTCCCAGGCAGGCGCTGCGGGAACTCGCCGAGCTGGGCGCGCTCGGCATC
>JANJTY010000016.1 GCA_024710865.1 Lysobacteraceae bacterium
CCCCAGGGCTGCGCGGTGCGGGCATGGTCGGGCGCGTCGCCCGCGGTTGCGCCCACCACGCAGTCGCCACCCTTGCCCTCGAGGGTTCGCTCCAGCGCCAGCTCCCAGTCCAGCAGCCGGTAGTCGATGGTGTGGCCATTGGCCTGGGCGACCCAGCGCAGCAGGTCGATCTTGTAGCCTTCCTTCTCGGTGCCCGGCTCGCCGTTGTACGGATACCAGGAGTCACTGACCACAACGATGGTGTCAGCCTGCGCCCTGCCTCCCGACAGCAGCGCCAGCGACACCAGAACCAGACCGAACAGGTTTGCTCGCACGGCATGTCCCCCACGTCTTGTACTGGTGTGCCAAGACTAGCGCCATCCCGGTGTCTTGCGCAGCCCTCCGTCCCTCAGGGTCGCAGGCAGCGCTCCAGGAAGCGGGCACTGGTGCGGTAGCGGTGCAGCAGGTCGCTGCCCTTGAGGGCGTGCTTCGCGCCCGGGTAGGTCATCAGCTCGAAGCGGGTTCCGCGCCGCTGCAGTTCGCCCATCAGCTGGGTGGCGTTGCTGAAGAGCACGTTGTCGTCGGCCATGCCGTGCACCAGCAGCAGGCGGTCGTGGCGCAGGCCGTCGAGGTGGGCGAAGACCGTGCTGAGGCGATAGCCCTCGGGATTCGCGGCCGGATGGTCCATGTAGCGCTCGGTGTAATGCGTGTCGTACAGCGCCCAGTCGGTGACCGGCGCGCCGGCGATGCCGCAGGCGAAGTCGTCCGGCGCCTGCGCCAGCAGCATCAGCGTCATGTAGCCGCCGTTCGACCAGCCATGCACGCCGATGCGCGCGCCGTCGACCCAGGGCTGCTGGCGCAGCCAGGCGATGCCGGCGCGCTGGTCCTCGACCTCGACCTTGCCCTGCTGGCGGAACAGGGCCGCGCCGAAGCGCACGCCGCGCCGCGGCGTGCCGCGGTTGTCGAGCGAGAACACGACAAAGCCCTGCTGCGCCAGGTACTGGTTGACGTAGTGGTCGCCGCGCCCCGGCCAGGTGCGGGTGACGGTCTGCGCCGCCGGACCGCCATAGACGTAGACCACCACCGGGTAAGGCCGGGTCGGATCGAAATCGGCCGGCTTGATCAGGCTGTAATGCAGTTCCTGCCCATCCGGCGCCTGCAGCGTGCCGAACTCGGGTGCGCGGTGCGCGGCCTGGAACGGATGGTAGGGATGCCCGGGCTCGATGCGGTTCTCGACCAGCACGGCCAGTTCGCTGCCGTCGGCGCGGTGCAGGCGCGTCTGCGGCGGCGTGGTTGGATCCGACCAGACGTCGACGAACACCGCGGCGTTGTCGGAGAAGCTGGCGTCGTGCCAGCCTGCACGCTGGCTCAGGCGCTCGATCGCGCCACCCTCCAGCGGCACGGCGTAGACGTGGCGCTCCAGCGGCGATTCGCGCGTGGCGCTGAAGAAGACGCGGCCGGCGGCCTCGTCCACGCCCAGCACCGTTTCGACCATCCACTCGCCCGAGGTGAGCTGGCGCAGCAGGCTGCCGTTGCCGTCGTAGAGGTAGAGGTGCTGGAAGCCGGAACGCTCCGAACTCCACAGGATGCGGTCGCCGGAGAGGAAGCGCAGGTTGTCGTGCAGTTCGACCCAGGTCTCGCTGCGCTCGGTCAGCAGGGTGCGGTAGGCGCCGGTGGCGAGGTTGACCCGCACCAGGTCGAGGCGGCGCTGGTCGCGGCTCTGGCGCTGGAAGCTGAGGCGCTCGGCGTCGATCCAGTCGACCCGCGCGAGGTAGATGTCGCGGTTGTCGCCCAGGTCGATGCGCGTCGGCGCCGGCGGGCGCGGCTCGGCGTGCGTCATCGAAGCGCCATCGGCGCTGGCGACGTAGGGCCGCGGCAGGCTCTGGCCGACCTTGACCACCCACAGCTGCACCTCGACGTTGGCCTCGCCCGCGGACGGGTAGCGCTGCTCGACCACGTCGGTGCGCTCGGCGTGGATCTCGAAGCGGCGCTGCACCGCGACGCCGGATTCGTCGATGCGGGCGTAGGCGATGGCCGAGTCGTCCGGTGCCCACCAGTAGCCGGTGTGGCGGCCCATCTCCTCGTCCGCGACGAACTCGGCGACGCCGTTGCCGACCGTGTCGGAGCCGTCGAAGGTGAGGCGCTGCTCGCGGCCCTCGGCCAGGTCCACCACCCACAGGTCGCGTCCGCGCACGAAGCTGACGAAGCCGCCGCGCGGCGAGACCTTGGGATCGGTGGCGAAACCCTCGCCCGTGGTCAGGCGGCGCGCGCCCCGCTCCGGCTGCGCGATGTCGTAGAGGTAAAGCTGGCCGCCGAGCGGAAACAGCAGGCGGCGCGAATCGGGCGCCCAGTGGTAGTCGACGATGCCCGACAGGTCGGCGATGCGCTGGCGCTCGCGCCGCGCCTTCTCCTCGTCCGACAGCTCGCCCTCATCCGGCACCAGCTTGGCCGAATCCACCAGCAGGCGGGTCTGACCGCTCTCGACGTGGTACTCCCACAGATCGAGGCGCCGGCCCTCGTCGGCACGGCCGCGCAGGAAGGTCACGCGCGAGCCGTCCGGCGCGATCTTGGGCAGGCGCAGGCTGGGGCCGGCGAGGGTGACGTCACCCGCGATGGCTTCCAGGCTCAGGCGCTGGAGCGGTTCGGCGGGCGTTTCGGCGTGGGCAGTGGTCAGGCTCATGGCAAGGAAGATCAGGAGTCGGCGCATCGCGAAGGCTGCTGCGGGCAAGGCCGGACAGGATAGCCGCTGGCGACGGTCGTACACTGGGGCACCGATCCCGAGCCGGCGGTCCGATGCTGATCCTGCCCCTGCACCATCCGCTCACCCGGCGCACCTTTCCGTTCGCCACGGCGGTGCTGATCCTGCTCAACGTCTTCGTCTTCGTGTTCCTGCAGCGCGGCGACGGCCGCGTGTACGCCGAAGCCGCGCGCCACTACAACGACTCTGGACTGGCGAGGATCGAAGCGCCGCTGTACGAGGCCTACCTGCGGGAGGCGGATGATGCCGGCCTGCGCGAGACACTGGAGCAACTGCCGCAAGCCTACCGCGCGGCCTGGCTGGCTCAGGCCGCGCAGCAGGACGAGGCGTTCCGCGCCCGTCTCGCTGCCGGCGAGCTGTTTTCCGACGCCGAGGCCTGGCGCGCCTGGCAGCCGCTGGCCGAGACCTTCGAGCAGCTGCGCAACCGCGCCGTCACCCAACGCTTCGCGCTCAATGCCGGCGCGCCCGGTCCCCAGGGCCTGCTCGGTTCGATGTTCCTGCACGGCGGCTGGGAGCATCTCATCGGCAACATGATCTTCCTCGGCTTTCTCGGCCTGCTGGTCGAGGGCGCGCTCGGGCCGTGGCGCTTTGCCGGCCTGTACCTGCTTTCGGGCATCGGCGCCGGCTTGGCCTGGGTTGCGTGGGTAGGCGGTGCGCCCGCCCTGCTGGTCGGCGCCTCGGGCGCCATCGCCGGCCTGATGGGCGCGCTCGCCGTGCTCTGGGGTCTGCGCCGGATCCGCTTCTTCTACTGGTTCTTCGTGCTCTTCGACTACGTCAAGGCGCCGGCCCTGCTGCTGCTGCCGGCCTGGCTGGGCTGGGAGCTGTTCCAGCTCTTCGCGATCGAGGGCAGCCGCGTGGCCTATGCCGCGCATGCCGGCGGCATCGTCGCGGGCGCGCTGTTGGCGCTGGGTGCGCGCCAGCTCGACTGGGTGCGCGAGGACTTCATGGCCGACGAGCCCGATGCGCCCAAGGCCGAAGACCATCTTGCCCAGGCCCTGTCCCACCTCGGCCAGATGCGCCTGGCCGAGGCCGAGGCCCTGCTTGGGCCGCTGGCCGCGGCCGAACCGCAGCGACTGGACGTGGCCATCGCGCGCTACCGCGTGGCGCGCTACGGCCAGAAGCGCACGCTGCTGACGGAGCGCGTGCAGGCCGTGCTCGACGCGCGTGCCGTGCGTCCCGAACACACGCACGAGCAGTGGTCGGTGCTGCAGGACCTGGCCAAGACCGGCCTGCAGGCCGACGGCGCGCGCGCAGGCCGGTTCGCCCTGCGTCTCGTGGCGATCGGCGAGGGGCAGGCGGCGCTGGAACTGCTGGAAGCGATCGCCGATCCCGATCCCGCCGATGCGGAGCTGGCGCAGACCTGGCTGGGCCTGGCCCTGCGCCTGTCGGAGCACGGCAACGCCACCCTCGGTCAGCGCGCCCTGCGCGGGCTCATCCAGCGTTTCCCCGGCTCGCCGCAGGCGGGCAAGGCGCGCTTCCTGCTCAGCGAGGGCTGAGCCTGCGCTGGCCGCAGCGGGCGAGGAGCCGTCCGACGACGCGATTCGCGTGCGCCCGCGCTGGCCGCACGCGTAGGATTCCGCACGGGGGGGAACCGCCGCTGCCCGGGGCGAACGGTGCTGGCGTGTCGTGGGCCTCCCGCCCGACCCCATGCCCTGCCGGAGCCGCGCCGTGTCGTCCATTCCGTCGTCCCCGCTGCGTTCCACCTTGCGTCATGCCTGCATGGCCTGGGTCTGCCTGCTGCTCGCGATCGCAGCACTGCCCGCGCTCGCCGACCCCGCGCCCCGCCCGCTGCCGAACCTCACGTTCCTGGCCAGCGGCGACGTCCAGGCCGTCGCCATCGACGGCCAGGGGCGCATCCTGCTCGGCGGCGACTTCACGCAAGCCGACGGCGTTCCGCGCTCGAACCTGCTGCGGCTGAATCCCGATGGAAGCCTCGATCCGGACTTCGATGTCCCGGTCAACGGCGGCGTGCGGGCGCTGGCGGTCGCGGCCGACGGCTCGATCTACCTGGGCGGACAGTTCGACGTGGTCGATGGCGTGTTCCGCCCGCAGCTGGCGCGCATCGCGCCCAGCGGTGAGGTCGATCCGGATTTTCCCGCCGCCAACGCCGGCTTCACCAGCGTGCTCGCGCTCACCCTGGACGAGGCTGCCGGCGCCCTCTTCGCCGCCGGGATTCCGGCGCAGGTGGTCAAGCTGTCCACCAGCAGCGGTGCGAGCGACCCCGACTTCGCCCTGAGCATCACCGCGGGCGCCGCGCAGCCGGTGCGGCGCCTGCTGCTGGACGGTCTGGGTGGCCTTTACCTGGCCGGCGCGTTCACCGCGGTGAACGGCGAGCCCCGCAATGGTCTGGCGCGCGTTTTCACCAACGGCACCGACGGCAGCGCCGGACTCGATACCGCTTTCGTGCCGGCATTGCCGGTGCCGGCCTCCTTCGGCGGCGTCTTCGCCCTGCAGCTGACCGAATCGGCCCTGTTCGTGGGCGGCGCGATCAGCGCC
Source organism: Lysobacteraceae bacterium (assembly GCA_024710865.1). GTDB lineage: Bacteria > Pseudomonadota > Gammaproteobacteria > Xanthomonadales > Xanthomonadaceae > JANJTY01. The sequence goes on from JANJTY010000016.1 coordinate 5,234, forward strand.
GTGCGCAGCAACCTCGTCAAGCTCGATCCGGCCAGCGGCGCGCTGGACACAGGCTGGCGACCCGATCCGAACGCCGCGATCGTCTCGCTCGCCCAGGCGCCCGACGGCAGCCTGATCGCCGCCGGCGATTTCACCCGCGTGGCCGGTATCCCCCGGCGCGGACTGGTGCGGCTTTCGCCCGCCGGCGATGGCCTGCTCGACCCCGACTGGACCCCGACCCTGCACGCCCGGGCCAGTGGACTGCTCGTCGACGGCGATCGCCTTTACCTGTGGGGATTCGCGCGCGAGGTGGAAGGCGCCATCCGTACCGCCTTCGCCGCCCTCGGCCTGGACGCGCCGGCGACCCTGGTCGACGGCATGGACGTGCGGCTGACCCAGCCGGGCGGGACGGTCTATGCCAACCAGGCGATGCCCGACGGCAGCCTCTGGATCGGTGGCCAGTTCCGCGCGGTAGACGGCGTGCCGCGCGAGAACCTCGCGCGCATCCTGCCCGATGGCTCGGTCGACCCCGAGACCGACATCCCGGTCGCCGGTGTCGTCTACGACCTGGCCACCGATGCCGCTGGCCGGGTCTATGCCGCGGGCGAGATCACCCGTGCCGGCGGCGCGCCCCGCGATGCCCTGTTTCGGATCGCGGCCGACCACCAGCTCGATCCCGGTTTCCTGGCCGGCGTGCGCCTGCAGGGGTTCCCCGGCCGGCTCTACGAGATCGACCTGTCGACCAGCGCGCTGTACGTCGCGGGCACATTCGATGCCGCCGGCGAGGTCGGCGGCAGCGCGGTGGCGCGCACCCACGTGGCCAAGTTCGAGCTGGACTCCGGCGCCGTCGTGGACGGCTGGGCACCGGACCTGTCGGGCAATTCCTCCAACATCCCGGTGCAGTCGCTGGACGTCGACGAGGGCAACGACTGGCTCTACATCGGCGGCGGCTTCCAGTACCTCGGCGGCGTTCCGCACCTCCGCATCGGCCGCGTCTCGGCCGCGACCGGCGCGCCCGACCACGGCTTCAATCCGGCGGCGGACGACGGCGAGGTCTGGGCCCTGGGCGTCGACGGCGAAGCGGGCCATCTGTACGTCGGGGGCACCTACTCGACCTTCAACGCCACCCCAGGCCAGCACGGCATCGTCCGCCTCAGCACGGAAACCGGCGCGATCGATCCGGCCTTCCAGCCCGGCCTCGCGCCGGGCAACACGGTCGAGGCGATCTTCTTCGACAGCGACGAATCCGTCTGCCTGGGAGGCTTCCTGCAGGGCACGGGTGGCGTGACCCGGCTGCTGCGCGCAAGCGGCGAGCGCGACCTGCGCTTCGATCCGCAGGTGCAGGGCTACGTCGCCAACATGAGCCTGCGCCCGACCGACCGCAGCCTCGTGGTCAGCGGCCTCTTCACCCTGGTGGGCGTCGATGCGCGCGAGCATGTCGCAGC
>JANJTY010000051.1 GCA_024710865.1 Lysobacteraceae bacterium
CTCGCGCGGCGCGTCGTCGGCGGCGACGCGCTGCAGGGCCGCGCTCGCCGCCAGCGGCTCGCCGGTGATGATCTCGGCCACGGCCTCGGCCGAGTTGCTGCCGCGTGCGCGCTGCGGCAACACGCCGGCGAGCAGCTCGAACAGCAGCAGGCCGAGCGCGTAGACATCGGTCTGGGTGCTGACCGGCAGGCCGCGCAGCTGCTCGGGCGAGGCATAGGCCGGGGTCAGCGGCGCCGCCCGGGTGTCGGTCTGGAACGCGTCGCCGCCCTGTTCCAGCAGCTTGGCAACGCCGAAGTCGAGCAGCTTCACCGCTCCCGCTTCCGAGACCATCACATTGGATGGCTTGATGTCGCGATGCACCACCAGCTGGCGGTGCGCGTAGGCGACGGCCGCGCAGACCTCGCGGAACAGGCGCAGGCGGTCGGCCAGGGTCATTCGCAGGGCGTTGCAGTGGCGCACGATGTCGCGTCCGCGCACGTACTCCAGCGCCAGCCACGGACTGCCCTCGGGCGTGCAGCCGCCGTCGAGCAGGCGCGCGATGTTGGGATGTTCGAGCTGGGCCAGGATCTGCCGTTCGGCCTCGAAGCGCAGCAGGTACTCGCCATGGTCCAGGCCGGCGCGCATGCGCTTGATCGCGGCCTCCTGCCGGAAGCCGCCCTGCACCCGCTCGGCGCGGAACACGCTGCCCATGCCGCCTTCGCCGATCGGTTCGACCAGCCGCCAGGCTCCGATGCGCGCGCCGACGCCGGGCCGTTGACCCAGTTCGAACGGCTGCAGGGTTGAGCGCGTGGGCTCGGCCTGGATGTCCGTCTGCAGCAGGCCCAGAACCTCGCGGCACAGCGCCGCATCGGCGCCCTGCGCCTGCAGCCAGGGCAGGCGCTCGGCCTCGTCGAGGCCGGCGCAGTGTTCACTCAGCGCGCGCAGTCGCTGCCAACGATCGACGTCCAAGGCGATTCCCCCCACGGCCAGAGCGCGAACGGTCGGGCTCGATGCAAGAGCCTAGCAGGCAGTCGAGGCTTTTCCGCACGCAAAGCGCTTCATCGACGCGCTCGCAGGACGCAGGTTCATCGCCAGCGCGTGCGTCGGGCGCTTCGCTTCCGTCGGATCGGGCTGCAACAGGGGCAAGGACTACGCCCTCTTCTCTCTGCCCCGCTGCCATCGGCGCGCACCGATGCGCAAAGCCCAGACCAGCACGGCGACGATGGCGACCAGGCCGAGAATCGGCGCCTTGAGCTCGCGCCAGAGTTCGGCCCACAGGCTGCGCGCGTAGTCGGGCGGCGCGGCGCGCAGCTCGCGGTCGACCGGCGCGGCACCGGCGAAGAAATCCTGCAGGATCGCGCCGATCTCGGGATGGCTGAGCCAGAGGTCGTCATCGTGCAGCGCGTTGGCGATGCGCAGATGGCCGGCCTGGCTCAGGTTCTGCCTCAGCCGATCGGCATTCTCCGGCGGCGTGCGCAGATCGAGCTCGCCGCTGACCAGCAGGACCGGCACCGAACTGCGCAGGGGCTGACGGAAGGCCTCGTCCAGGCGCGGCAGGCCCAGGCCCTCGCCAATCTCGGGAAACGGGAAGTTCAGGGCGTGGCCGAACAGGCTCTGCGCGGCCTCGGTCTCGATCTGCCGCAGCCGCTCAGCGCTGGCGCCGGAGGCGTGGTCCATCACCAGCGGCATGGCCTGGAGCAGGCGGTCGCCCTGCGTGGCGGCGTGGATGAACTCGGCCAGCAGCGTGTCATCGCCCTGGCGCGCGAGCTGCACCATCAGCGGCACGCGCCTGGCCGAATCGCGGTGGCCCAGGCTCATCGCGATGGCGCGCTGCGCGGCGAACGCGGTGATCCTGACCTCGCGACCGTCGCCCGGAGCCCAGCGGCTGGCGATGCGCGGCCTGGCGCGCAGCTCGGCGAGCAGGGCGCGGGTATTGCCGGGCAGGTCGGGGAACTGCGTCCGGGTGACCGGATCGGAGGCCAGCAGGTCGGCGTGCCGGACGAGCATGCGGTCGGCGCTGAGCGGGAGCTTGAGCGTGTCGTCCGGGCCTTCCACGCCCATCAGCACGGCCCGCGACACGATCTCCGGGTGTTCGCGCAGGACGGCGATCGCAAGGTGCGTGCCATAGCTCATGCCCCAGAGCTGGAGCTGGGGACTGCCGTAGGCCTGCTGCAGGACCTTGAGGTCGGCCGCGCTCTCCCGCGTCGTGTAGCTGTCGAGATCGACGCCCTGGCTTCGCCAGGCATCGACGCAGGCCCGCGCCGCCGTGCGCGCCGCATTCCGGGCGGAGTCCAGGTCGGCCGCCTGGGAGGGCTGGGCGGGACAGGGCGGCGGAACCTCCGACAGGCCGGTGCCGCGCTGGTCGAACAGGAGCACCGCGTGGCGTGCGCGCATCCGGTCGAAGATCGGCCAGCGCGGTCCGCGGGCGGTGCCCACGCCGGAACCGCCCGGACCGCCGGCCAGATAGACGATGGGCGAGGCACCGGGAAGTGGCGCGCGTGCCGCCAGGCGCACGACGCGCAGGCGATAGCGTGGCCCCTCGGGATGCGCGTGACGCCGCGGCACCTCGAGGAAGGCAACCTCCGCCTCCTGCGTGCCGTGCGCCTGGGTTTCAAGACGGTAGGGCTCGAAGGCGAGACCGGCCCAGGCCGGGGCAGCGCCAAGCATCAGTACCGCCAGCAGGGTGCAGCGCGGGACGAGGAACGCGGGCATGCAGGAATCCGGGTTGGGCGAGGTCGCCAGCGTGCCCGGTCCTGTCCGGCCCGCCGCTGCGGCGACGGTCGAACGTCTCCACGCAGCGGTTGAACCGCACGGACCCGGCCGCGCCGCCCTGTAGCATTCCGACGCATGAACTGGCGACTTCAAGCATTCCTGCTGCAGCTGCTGTTGGCAGGCGTTGGACTGCTGTGGCTGGCGGCGAACGGCGCGCGGACGGATCCGGCATGGACGCTGCGGCAGGCGGAGATGAGCGCCGCCCAGGCCGCCGACATCGGCGCGGCGACCGCGCTGCCCGCCGCGGCGTGGCGTCCGCTCGACCAGGCCGAACTGGCCCGCTGGCGCGCTCCATACTGGTTGCGCTTCCACATCCAGGCACCCGCCGCAGAGCGTCCGGACGCCTGGATCTTGAGCCTGTCGCTGCGCGCGGCCAGTCGGGTGTACTGGGACGGTCGCCACCTCGGGGACAACGGGTTTCCGGCCGCGCAGGCGGCCGACGAGGTGCCCGGGCGCATCGACAGCCAGTTCCTGCTCGATCGCGCCATGAGCGGAAGCGGTGAGCATGTGCTTCTGGTCCAGGCATCCAGCCATCGTGCGGTGCCCATGGCAAGCGCCGATGCGGTCGCCCGCGTGCTGAGCCATGCGCAGACGCAACGCGAGGCCTGGCGCTGGCTGGTCGTTGCCTTCGCCCTGGGCGCGATCGCCAGCGCGCTGGCCTACTGGGCCATTGCGGTGCGCGCGGCGCAACCTGCGCCGGCGCGCGGCCTGGGCCGATCGTGGCTGCTGGCCCTGGGCGCGGTTGGCCTGGTGCTGCCGCTGGCGGAGTCCTGGCGATCGCTCTTCGGCTACACCTACGACTGGCACGCCACGCGACTCATCCTCGTCCTCGGTCTGCACGCCGCCGCCGCCCTGCTGCTGCCGCTGTACCTGCTGTTCCGCCATGCCGCGGCGACGGGGCGGCGTCTCGTGGCCCTGTGCGCTGCGTGGGTCCTCTTGCTCCTCCTGGCCATGGCGGCGGAGGGCTACGACCCGCGAAGCTGGACGGTGCAGTTCGGAGGGCTCTGCCTGGCGCTGGTGGTTTGCGCTGCGCATTGGCGGCAGCGGCCCGAAATGCGTCCGCTCGGCGGGCTGCTGCTGAGCGGCGCGCTGCTGGCCGTGATCTGGCCCGCGGCATTCCTCGACGGCCTCTACGTCATCGTGCTGGCGCTCCTCATGGTGTGCCTGATGCTGGAACACGCCGCCCACGTGCGCCGGCTGGGCGAGCACCAGGCCCGGCTCGGCGCCGAGCGCGATCGCCTGCGCCTGCAGCTGCTGCGCCGCGCGATCCAGCCGCACTGGCTCATGAACAGCCTGACCTCGCTGCAGGAGCTGATCGAACAGGCGCCGACCCGCGCCAGCCGACTGGTGGAGCTGCTCGCCGAACACTTCGCACAGCTGCGCGCGCACAGCGAGCGCGATCAGGTCGCGCTGGACGAGGAGCTGGCGCTGTGCCGCGTGCAGCTGGACATCGCCGGACTCGTGCAGGCGCGCAAGGTCGACCTGCGCGTCCACGGTGAGGTCGCCGGCATCCAGTTGCCGCCGGGCATCCTGCACTGCCTCGTCGAGAACGGCTTGAGCCACGCCGGATTCCGCGCCTGCGCCGAACAGGGCTTCACCCTGCGCATCGAGCGCTCAGCAAGGCACCTGCGTCTCGAACTGGTCGCGCCCTTGGCCCAGACCCGGCCCGCGCCGACACCCGGGGGCGGCACCGGCACCCGTTACGTGCGCGCCAGCCTGGCGCGGGCCTGGCCGCAGGGCGCTTCGTTCTCCGACGGCCCGCTGGAGGGGCGCTGGTGCAGCGCACTGGTGTTTCCATGCGCGTCCTGATCGTGGAGGACGAGCCCCTGGTGCGGCAGCGCCTGCTGCGGATGGCGGGCGAGCACGTCGGCAGCCGCATGCGCTTCGACGCGGTGGGCGACCTGGCGGAGGCGGAGGAACGCCTCGCGCGCACCGCCTACGATGGTGTGCTGCTCGACCTCAGGCTCGAAGGCGAGGACGGCTTCGAGCTGCTGCGCCGCTGCTGCGCGCAAGCCTTCCACACCATCGTGGTGTCGGCCCATGCAGAACGCGCGCTGGAGGCCTTCGCCCTGGGCGTGCTCGACTTCGTCCCCAAGCCCTTCACGCGCGAGCGCATGGCGCTGGCGCTGGACCGCCTCGCCGGCGTGGCCCGGTTTCGACCGGGCGCCACGCGCTGGCTCAGCGTCTGGCGACCGCGCGGCACCGCCCTGGTCGGCCTCGACGAGGTGCTCGCCATCCATGCCGATGGCGAGCACAGCGAAGTCGTGCTGGCGGCGCGCTCGGAGCTGCACGACAAGCCGATCGGGCGCCTGCTCGACCTGCTGCCGGCGGAGTTCATGCGCTGCCATCGCGCCTGGCTGGTCAATCTGCGCCACGTCCGGCGGTTCAGCGCCCTGCCTGGCAGCCGCTGGCGTCTGCACCTGTCCAACGGCCTGGAGGTGCCGGTTGGCCGCGCCCACGTGGCCGAGCTGCGCGCACGCCTGATCTAGGAGCCCGTGCAGGCGAAGCCATCCGGCGTCGATTCCAGCAGGTCCTTGCGGAAGTGCCGTCCTCGAGGTTCTGCACCTCCAGTCCGGCGCATGTCCGGACCCGCTCCCGCCGCCCGATGGCGTGCGTGCCTGCACGGCGGCCACACATCCTCGTCGCGCGCCAGCAGGGTGTTTCTCAACACCGTGCTGGCGACGATCGCCCGTGGCTCTATCGGCTTCCCGCCGCACCATCCTGCGCCTTGGCCGCACGTTCTTCGCCAGCGCCGGCCAGGGGCATGCGGTTGACGAAGATGTCGGCCAGCCAGTTGGCGCGCGGCGGGTCGAGGTTGCTCAGCGCCACCACCACGTAGCCGCTGTCGGGGAACACGCGCAGATAGGCGCTCATGCCCGGGGCGCCGCCGTCGTGGCCGTAGCCCGGAGGCGCATCGCCGCGGGCGATCATCATCCCGAGGCCGTACCAGCCGCCCTCGGTGCTGGGCTGCGTCGCCTGCGCCAGCGTGTCCGGCTGCAGCAGGCGACCGCCGCGCAGGGCCTCGCCCAGGGCAAGCAGGTCGCGTGCCGTGCTGTAACCGCCGCCGGCGGCCATGCCGCGCGCCGGCAGCATGCCGGCATTGGAGGTCCAGCGCCGCGCCTCGCGCCGATAGCCGGCGGCGCGACCGTCGACCACGCTGCTCTCGGGCTCGGCCCCAGTGCGCTGCATGCCGGCCGGCTCGAAGACCTCGCGCTGGACCAGGCTGTAGTAATCGCTGCCGGACACCTTCTCGAGCATCGCCGCGAGCAGCAGGTAGCCGTAGTTGGCGTAGCGGAACTCGCTGCCCGGGGTGAACTCGGGCTCGCGCTCGCCGAACAGGCGCAGGTAGTCGGCGGTCGAGCGCAGCTCCAGCCGATGCGCGTCGAACTCGGGACCGAAGATGTCGCCCGCGCCCGCGCGGTGCGCCAGCAGGTCGCGCACGGTGGCCGGATGCAGGTCTTCCTGCGGGTAGTCCGGCAGCACCTGTCCGACCGTGCTGTCGAGGCCGAGCTGGCCGCGCTCGACCAGGCGCAGGGCGGCGATCGCGGTGAACAGCTTGTCGAGCGAGCCGTGGCGGAAGCGGGTGTCGGCGTCCACCGGGGTGCCGGCCTCGCGGTCGGCCTGGCCCCAGTGGCGCTCCAGCAGCACTTCACCATCGCGCGCAATGAGCACGGTGCCGGAGAACTGGTCCATGGCGGCCAGGCGGTCACCGTGCGCCGCGACGGCGGCGAGGGCCGCGGCCTCGTCGAGACGGGCGATGGCGGTGTCCGGCGTGCGCTCGGCCAGCAGGTAGGTGAAGCCGGTGATCTGCGTGGGCTCCCCGTCGTCGAACTCGAAGGCGACCCGCTCCAGCTGGTCGCTCAGCCGCGTCTGCAGGATCGCGTCGATCCGGCCGGGCTCGCGCTCGGTCACACGCAGGACATCGACGCCGCCGGTCTCGTCATGCCAGGCCAGCATGTCCTCGACGCTGGCATTGAGGTCGTGGCGCTCGACGAAGGTCCGGATGGTCTCGGCATCGCCGCTGGAAAGCGCCGCCGTCCAGCCGGCGAGCAGTGCATCGCCCGCCGCCGGAGTGCCGGGCCGGGAACAGGCCACCAGGGCCATGACGAGGAACAGGACGAGCAGGCCAAGTGAACGCATTGAGGCTCCGGGGTTAGAGGGAAGGAGGGGGCGGATGCCCGAGTGGCTCAACCACCGCCGGCAAGGCGGCTTCGGCGGCTTGGGCGGCGACTGGGACGACACACGATTCGGTGCGCAGCGCGAAGTCGCTACGCCTGCTCATCCTATTGAGGCAGGACGTTGATCTCGCACTGGGTACCAAGAAGGCACGTATGAGCCTGCGGATCGGTCTCGCCAGGCTGGAAGAAGCCAATATTGACGTAGTACGGCCGTCCGGGCTGAAGCGCGCAGTTGCTTGTCGTGCTCGCTGCAATGTCGGTGCGAAAGCGGATGGTGTCGGTGTTGCCCGCTCGTCGGCAGCCGCGTTTGAGAAATCCGTCAGGCGAAGCATTGTCCTCGACCCGGAAATCGCCGGGACAGGGAGACACCGTCAGGTAGGCCGAGTGCGCGGGGCGACCGTTGTAGACGATACCGGCATCGGGATTGAGCACGCTCTGGGCATCCGCCCAGACCAGCTGGTACTGCGAATTCTCGCCCGCGACGAAGGCGATGCTGAGCCAGTTCCCGGCTTGCGGCAGGTTACCCATGGTGACGCTGCCGATCGGGTGCAAATACGTGGTCGGCGTGTAGAACGGCGCCGCGTAGAACGCCTGATTCCAGGTTGCGATCCGTCCTGTGCGGCCACTCGGCTGCACCAACGGGTCCAGCGCGAGCAATACACAGAAATCGGTCACCTCCTCGGGCGACTCGAAGCCGTCCTGGAAGTCTTGGGCGAGCGCTGCGTTCGTGATGCAGAGCATGAACAGCACCCGCGACCACGAGCCTCGACGTCGATCGGACAAGGCGTGCGTGCGTCGCGGGCGGAGGTCGGGAGTACGAATCATTTAAGGCCCGTGGTGGCAGGGACGCGGCTGCAAGCGCCGCGTGAACGATACATCAGTCCGGCCCACCGATGCCCCCGGCGCCGGTGAGGCATGCCAGGGTGCTGGCAAGAATGACGAACCACTGCCGCGAGCTGCGGCAAGCCGGCGCTCACTGGGGCTGGATGTTGATCTCGCAGCGATCGCCGGCGATGCATGTGTGCGCCATCGGATCGGTCTCTCCCGGCAGGAAGAATCCGATGTTCAGGTAGTAGATGCGGCCAGCCTGCAGCGCGCAGTTGCTGGTCGTACTGAGCGCGATGTCGGTGCGGAAGCGGATGGTCTCCGTGTTGCCGCTGCGCCGACACCCCCGTCTCAGGAACGCATCGGCCGATGCGTTGTCTTCGCGACGGAAATCTCCCGGGCACGGCGAGACCGTGACGTAGGCCGAATGTGCAGGACGGCCGCTGTAGCGGATGCCGACATCATGGTTGATCACGCTTTGGGCTTCAGCCCAGTCCAGCCGGTAGGCAGCGAGCGCCTGGGGAGCGAAGGCCACCGCGAGCCATCGCCCCGGTTGTGCGGCCTCGCCCATGGTGATGCTCCCCGTCGGATGCAGGTAGGTCGTCGGGGTGTAGAAGTCCGCACCGTAGAAGCTGGCGTTCCAGCTGCGGACCACGCCCTGGCGCCCGCGCGGCTGCACCAGCGGGCTTGCCGCGATGGCCGCGCAGTAGTCAAGCGGAACCGCCTCGTCGGGTTCGAAACCGCTGGCGAATCCGGCCGCCTCCAATGCTCGACACATGCCAGGGGCAGCTGCGGCAACAAGAAGGACAGGGAGGAATCCAGGCAACCGGCGGATGGGCATCGAGCCTGTGTCCTCAGGAGCTGCATGACAGCATGGAACAGCCGGCGCGCTCGCGCGCCCACTCCGGTCGAAGCGCAGCCAGGTGCTCTCGCCCAGGCTGGGCTGCGTAGGGCGTTCGCAGCGCGTCAAGCAGTTCGTGCACGCCGCCCGGATCGCCCTGCTCGGCCCGCTCGATCGCGAGCTGCAGCAGCCAGTTGCGCGGCACGAACCACGGATTCGCGGCATCCATGCAGCGGCGACGGTCCAGCTCGCTGCGGCCATCGCGCGCGAGGCGCGCGCGGTAGCGCAGCAGCCAGGCCTCCAGCGCCGCGCGTTCGGCTTGCAGCCGCTCCGCAGAGTAGAACGCAGGCAGCAGTGGATCAAGCCCGTGGCTGGCGCTGCCGCAGTCGGCCAGGGCACGGAAGAACAGGGTGTAGTCGGCCTCGGCCGACTGCAGCAGCCGCATCAGATCCGCGAACAGCGTCTCGTCGTCTGTCCCCGCTTCGACCAGTCCAAGCTTGCCCGCGATCGCCGCGCGCTGGGCCTGGGCATGCACTTCGGCGTAGCGTCGGAGGGCAGCGTGCAACGCGTCTTGATCCATGCAGGGCGCGAGCGCGCCCGCCAGTCGCTGCAGGTTCCAGTAGCCCACGCCCGGCTGATGCGCATAGCGGTAACGGCGGCTGCGGGCGTCGCTGGTGTTCGGCGTCCAGTTGGGATCGACCGGTTCCAACCACCCGAACGGGCCGTAATCCAGGGTCAGGCCGAGGATGGAGAAATTGTCCGTGTTCATCACGCCGTGCACGAAACCCACCCGCATCCAGTCCACCATCAGGCGCGCCGTGCGCTCGGCCACCTCGACGAACCAGGCCGCGCGGCGTGTCGCGGAAGCGCCACCGACGTGCGGGAAGTGCAGATCGATGGTGAACTCGACCAGGCGCTCAAGCAGGTCCGCATCGCCGCGCGCGCTGGGCAGCTCGAAGCTGCCGAAGCGCAGGAAGCTGGGCGCGACCCTGCAGACGATCGCGCCCGGCTCGACCCGCGGGCGACCGTCATAGAAGAGATCTCTCTCCACGCCCTCGCCGGTTGCGAGCAGTGCGAGCGCGCGCGTGCTGGGGATGCGCAGGTGGTGCATGGCTTCGCTGCAGACGAACTCGCGCAGCGAGGAGCGCAGTACGGCGCGGCCGTCCGCGTGGCGCGAATACGGCGTCGGACCGGCGCCCTTGAGCTGGATCTCCCAGCGCTGGCCATCCGGGCCGATGGCTTCGCCGAGGTTGATCGCGCGCCCATCGCCCAGCTGGCCCGCCCAGTGACCGAACTGATGTCCGCCATAGTTCATCGCATACGGCTGCATGCCCGGCAGCTGGGCGTTACCGGCCAGCACATCGAGCCACGGACTCGCGTCGAGACGCTCCGATTCGAGTCCGAGCCGCCCAACCATGTCCTGCGACCAAGCCAGCAGCCGCGGCGCCGAGACCGGCGTCGGTGCTACGGCTGACCAGGCGGCGCCCTCTACTTGGCGGATGCGCGACCCAGGTTCGGGATCTCCCGGTAGTCGTCGCAGGAAGGCGTTGTCGAAGCGCAGCTGCGGCATCGAATGCGGGGTTCCGGACCAAACCGTGAAGCTTAGCGAACCCCACCTGAATCCCGTGTTCCGGGCCATGGACGCGGAGCAAGGATTTGTGAAACGCGCCGCATCCGTCCAAACTGTCGCGCTGATCCCGTGGGGGGAGATGGGAAGCCCATGAGCCTGCTAGACCGATTCAAGCGGCTGTTCGGAGGCGCGCCGGCGACGGCCGACGCTGGCCAGTCCCCTACCCATCGGCCGCAGCAGAACGGCGGCGAGACGACCGAGTCCGAGGAACCCGCCGCGGTCGCGACGCGGACCGGCAAGGAGCGACGCCAGAAGTCCCGCCCGCCCGTGAACTCGAACACTCGGGTGTTGATCATCGACGATTCGGCAACGATCGTGGCGACTTTGCGCAAGATGATGCGGCAGAACGGCTTCGTCACCTATGAAGCGGGCGACGCCGAATCGGGCCTGGAAGTGGCGCAACGCGAGGTTCCGGACCTGATCTTCCTCGATATCGTGCTGCCGGGCATGAACGGCTTCTCGGCCCTGCGCCAGCTGCGCCGCGACCCTCGCACCAGCGCCATCCCGGTGATCATGATCAGCGGCAATGCCCAGGCCACGGAGGAGTTCTACGTGCAGCGCATCGGCGCCGACGACTTCATGAAGAAGCCCTTCTCGCGCGCCGAGATCTTCGCCCGCATCGAGCGCCTGGTGGACGACGAAGGCGTGCCGCGGCGACTGACCGAGCTGGCCCGGCTGAAAGCCCTGCGCGAGGCCGAGGAGGACGAGTGAGCCCGCTTGACCTGCGGCACGAGCGGGGCGCATGGCGACGGTCCTGATCACCGGAGCGGGCCGGGGCATCGGCCTGGCGCTCGCGGCCGCGTTCAAGGCACGCGGTGACCGCGTCATCGCCACCTGCCGTGGCGTCTCGCCGGCCCTGGCGGCGCCGGGCGTGCAGGTCGAGGACGGTATCGATGTGGCTGCGGACGACGCGTTCCGCCGCCTCGACCAGCGCCTCGGCGAACTGCGACTCGATGTCCTGCTGCTCGCGGCCGGCGTGCTGTCCCAGGAGCGCCTGGGCGAACTGGACGACGCCGCCCTCGCGCGCATGCGGCACCAGTTCGAGGTCAATGCGCTCGGTCCGCTGCGCGCCGCCGAGGCCCTGCGCCACCGCCTCGGGGCCGGTTCCAAGCTGGCGATCCTGACCAGCCGGATGGGTTCGATCGCGGACAACGGGTCCGGCGGCTACTACGGCTACCGGGCCTCCAAGGCGGCGGTCAATGCGATCGGGCGCAGCCTGGCCATCGATCTTCGTGCGCAGGGCGTGGCGGTGGCCCTGCTGCACCCCGGCTACGTACGCACCGACATGACCGGCGGGCGCGGCGACATCAGCCCCGAGGAGTCGGCGCGCAATCTGATCGCCCGCATCGATGCGCTCGACCTGGCCCAAAGCGGCGGCTTCCGCCATGCGAGCGGTGAGACCCTGCCCTGGTAGGCGAACGCCCCGACCGGCGCATTCACCACGCGGCGCAGTGCACCCACGCCCTCCGTCGTTTCGATCAATTCCGACCGTGCGTGGCTCCGGCATACTGGAAACCGTCCCAGTATCGGGAACCTCCCGCATGGCCACTCCCGTTGATGCCACGGCGCCCATCCTGATCGAGGATCGGGCCGGGCTCGAGGCACACCTCGACCGCTACCTGACCGGGGTAGGCACCCCACAGGCCGGCGCCCGTCGCGTCGACCTCGAACACTGGCTGCAGACCGGCCCGGACGCCAGCGAGGCCCAGTTCCAGTTGGCCCAGCGCCTTGGACTGCCCCTGGTCCGACTCGACAGGATCGAGGCGAGCGACGAGGCGATCCAGACCTTCGCTTCGGCCACGGTGCGCAACCTGCGCGCCGTGCCGCTCCTCCTCGCGCGCGGGGCGGTTGCGGTCGCGCTTGAGAACCCGGGCGATGCCGAGACCCTGGCCAAGCTTGAATTCATCAGCAAACAGCGCGTGGTGCCGGTGATCGCCACGCCGGGCGGGATCCACGCCACCCTCGGCCAGCTTTACGACCAGGTCCAGGACCGCGCCATCGCGCGCCAGCTCGGGCTCGACCCCAATGCGCGCGCCGACGACCTGGATGCGCGCGAGGGCGAGCGCCTCGCGGAGGAAAAACCGGTGGTGAAGCTGGTCGCGGAAATGATCTCCGAGGCCGTTCGGCGCCGGGCCTCCGACATCCACATCCGTCCCGGCGAGCACTTCGCCGACCTGCTCTACCGCATCGACGACGAACTGGTACCGGTGCGGCGCTTCCTGCGCGCCCTCCTGCCGGCGATCGCCAGCCGGGTGAAGGTGCTGGCGCGCATGAACGTCGCCGAGCACCGCAAGCCGCAGGATGGCCGCGCCACCTTTCGCCTCGACGACGGCAAGGCGGTCGACATGCGCATTTCCATGATGCCTGCGATCCATGGCGAGAGCGTCGTGATCCGCTTGCTGGACACCGCCGAGAGCCTGCGCCGGCTCGACCAGATCGGCCTGTCCGACATCGACACGCAGCGCCTGACCGACGTCATGAACCGCAGCCACGGCATCTTCCTGGTGACCGGACCAACCGGCTGCGGCAAGTCCACCACGCTGTACGCCATGCTGCTCGAACTGCGCAAGCAGCGCATCAACATCCTCACCATCGAGGATCCGGTCGAGTACCACATCGACGACATCCAGCAGATGCAGGTGAACCGGTCCGCCGACTTCACCTTCGCGAACGCCATGCGCAACTTCCTGCGCCACGATCCGGACGTGATCATGGTGGGCGAGATCCGCGATCGGGAGACCGCGGGCATCGCGATCGAGAGCGCTCTGACCGGTCATCTGGTGCTCTCCACCCTGCACACCAACACCGCTTCGACGGCCGTGACGCGCCTGCTCGACCTCGGGGTCGAACCCTTCCTGCTGCGCGCCTCCCTGCTGGCGGTGATGGCTCAGCGTCTGGTGCGTCGAATCTGCACGCACTGCAAGGAGCCCGCCGCGCCTGAGGCGCATATCCGGGAGGTGATGGGCGCCGAGCCCGGCGAAGTCTTCTACCGCGGCGGCGGCTGCGCCCACTGCGAGGGCCTGGGCGTGCGTGGGCGGGTCGCGGTATACGAGCTGCTCGTGGTCACCCCGACCATCGTGCACGAGATAATCCCGGGCGCGGCTGCCGATCGCATCCACGAGCTGGCCCTGCAGCAGGGCATGACGCCGCTGACCAAGGCGGCGCTCAAACTGGCGCGCGATGGCATCATCTCGCTGGAAGAGGCCTACCGCGTGCGCACCGAGTAGGGTCCGCATCCGGCACGCGCCCGCCGCGCGTCGCCACCCGACCCGCCGCGCTCCGATCGATGCGGTGGGCATCTCTGCCGGGGAGGGAACGCGGTCAGGATGACGCTGGCGCCGAGCTATGCCAGCATGCGCGCCCGACCGACCTGGGCAGCCGCATGCGCCTGAACAAGTACATCAGTGATTCCGGCGCCTGCTCGCGGCGCGAGGCCGACCGCTGGATCGAGGAAGGCCGGGTCACGATCAACGGCCTGCCGGCCGGCATCGGCGCGGACGTGGACGAGGGCGATACGGTGCTGGTCGACGGCCAGCCCCTGCAGCGCAGGACCAGCAAGCCCGGCGCGCGCCGCCACGTCTACATCGCGCTGAACAAGCCGGTCGGAATCACCTGCACCACCGAGGCCTCGGTCAAGGACAACATCGTCGATTTCGTCGGCCACGAGCAGCGCATCTTTCCGATCGGCCGCCTGGACAAGGACTCGGAGGGGCTGATCCTGCTGACCAGCAACGGCGATATCGTCAACGAGATCCTGCGCGCCGAGAACCGGCACGAGAAGGAATACCTGGTGGCGGTGAACAAGGCCGTGACCGACGAGTTCCTGCGCGGCATGGCGCGCGGCGTACGCATCCATGGCCAGATGACCTTGCCCTGCCGCACCACCAAGCACAACCGTTTCGGCTTCCGCATCGTGCTGACGCAAGGCCTGAACCGGCAGATCCGCCTGATGGCGGCGGCCTTCGGCTACCGTGTGACCCAGCTGCGCCGGGTGCGGATCGACAACGTGAAGCTCGGTGTTCTCAAGCCCGGGCAGTGGCGCAACCTGAGCGATGCCGAACTGCGCGGCCTGCTGCCGCAACGCAAGGAGTGGTGAAGACGCGGCTCGGCGGCTTCACTCCGCCGGCGCGACGGTGACGCGCACCCGCATCTTGTCGCCGGGGTCGTAGTCCATGCGGGTGAGGTAGTTCTCGCCACGGTAGCGGTACTCGACGTCGTAGCCGGCGATGCGGCGTTCCTCGCGTTCGACTTCGACCAGGCGGCAGCGGCGCTCGGTCGAGGCGTACTCGCGCCGATTGTTGCGCTGCGCGTTGTGCCCGATCGCGCCGCCAGCGATGGCACCGGCCGCTGTGGCCGCGCGGCGGCCATCGCCGCTGCCGATCTGGTTGCCGATCGCGGCGCCGATGATCGCGCCCAGCACGGCGCCGCCGGCACCGCCACCCTCGCGCCGCACCACGTCCTGGTCGTAGCACTCTTCCTGCGGTTCGGTGTAGCGGATGGTTTCGTACAGCGGATCCACGCGCAGCACGTCGGCGTAGCCGAAGTGCGTGTCCGAGCCCCAGGCCGGCAGCGCGGCGGCGATCGCCAGCGCGGCGAGGAGGGGGCTCAACAGACGGGGCTGGATCATGGCATTCTCCGGAACTTACCTGGTTGCTACCGATCGGCCCGGGCTTCGACCCGCGGTCCAACCCTTGGAATTGCAGCACCACACGCCTGAATCGGGCCTTTAGATTTTCGTTAAACGGCGCCTGGACGCCAAGCCCCGCCATGCCCATCCGACTCTACAACAGCCTGTCCCGCCAGACTGAAGCCTTCGTTCCACAGGATGCGAAACGCGTCACGATGTACGCCTGCGGGCCGACGGTCTACAACTACGTCCACATCGGCAACGCGCGTCCCGCGGTGGTGTTCGGCCTGCTCGCCGAACTGCTGCGCCGGCACTACCCGGGCGTCGTCTACGCGCGCAACATCACCGACGTCGATGACAAGATCAACAAGGCCGCGCGCGAACTCGGCGTGCCGATCGGCGAGATCACCGCCAAGTACGCGAAAGCCTACCGCCGCGACATGGCGCGCCTGGGCATCGTGCCACCCGACGTCGAGCCGCACGCGACCACGCACATCGCGCAGATCATCGCGATGATCCAGCGCCTGATCGCCTCCGGCCATGCCTACGAGGCCGAAGGGCACGTGCTGTTCCAGGTCAGCACCTACCCCGACTATGGCCACCTCTCGCGCCGCGATCCGGACGAGATGCTCGCCGGCGCGCGGGTCGAGGTCGCGCCGTACAAGCGCGAGCCCGGCGACTTCGTGCTGTGGAAGCCGTCGAGCGACGACCTGCCGGGCTGGGACAGCCCCTGGGGTCGAGGCCGGCCGGGCTGGCACATCGAGTGCTCGGCGATGAGCGAGGCCCACCTCGGCGAGACCATCGACATCCATGCCGGCGGCGTCGACCTGCAGTTCCCGCACCACGAGAACGAGATCGCGCAGAGCACCTGCGCGCACGGCGGCAAGATCTTCGCGCGCTACTGGTTGCACAACGGCATGCTGACCTTCGACGGCGCCAAGATGTCGAAGTCGGTCGGCAACGTGACCCTGGTGCACGACCTGCTGGAGCAGTACCCCGGCGAACTGCTGCGCTACGCCCTGCTCTCGGCCCACTACCGCCAGCCGCTGGACTGGTCCGACGCCCTGCTGGAGCAGGCCGGACGCACCCTGGACCGACTCTACGGCACCCTGCGCGACCTGGCCGACGTTGAAGTCGCATCGACCGACGTGGTCGTTCCCGAGACGGTCGAGGCGGCGCTGTGCGACGACCTCAACACGCCGCGCGCGCTGGCCGAACTGGCGCAGGTGGCGGGCGAGGCGCGCAAGGCCGAGGGCGATGCGGGCCGGCGCGCGGCGAAGGCCGCCCTGCTCGGCGCCGGCAGGGCCCTGGGCCTGCTGCAGCAGGATCCGGCCGCGTGGTTCGCGCGCGGCGCCGGTGGCGAGGACGATGCCCGCATCGCGGCCCTGGTCGATGAGCGCACCGCGGCCAAGAAATCGCGCGATTTCGCCCGCGCCGATGCCATCCGCGACCAGCTCGCGGCCGAGGGCATCGTGCTGGAGGACACGCCGCAGGGCGTGCGCTGGACCCGCAAGCGCGGCTGAGACCCGATGAGCGAATCCGACTTCCCGCCCGAGCCCACGCCAGCCGCGGCCCAGGCCGCCATCGCCGAGGAGTTCGCCTTCTTCGGCGACTGGGCCGAGCGCTACCAGTACCTGATCGACCTCGGGCGCAAGCTGCCGGCGATGCCCGCCGAGTTGCGCACCGAGGAGCACCGCCTGCACGGCTGCCAGTCCATGGTCTGGATCGCCGCCAGCGGCGACGCCGCGCGCCTCGATTTCCTCGCCGCCAGCGATTCGAGCATCGTCTCGGGCCTGGTCTACCTCGCCCTGCGCGTCTACTCGGGCCGCAGCGCGGTGGAGATCCTCGCCACCACGCCGGATTACATCGCCGCGATCGGGCTCTCCAAGCACCTCTCGCCCACCCGCAGCAATGGACTCGCCGCCCTGCTCGGCTTCATCCAGGACCGCGCCCGCGCGGCCCTGGCCGCCGCGGGCGGCTGAGTCGCAGCTGTCGCCGCCTCCGGTGCCCGAGGTCATGCAGCGGCTCGGTGAGGGCCTGATCCGCCAGCCGCAGCGCCTGCTCCTGGCGCTGGGCGCCTGGCACCTGACGTTCTGGGTGCTGGCGCCCATGCTGGGCTACGCCATGCTGCCGCTTGACACGCTCGAGGCCCTGGCCTGGGGCAAGGAGTGGCAGTGGGGCTACTACAAGCACCCGCCGCTCGGCGCCTGGCTGGCCGAGATCGCGTTCCGGGTTTCCGGCGGCCGGGTCGAAGCGCTTTACCTGCTGGCGCAGGCGGTACTGCTGCTGTGCCTGTACTACGTCTGGAAGACCGCGCGCCTGAGCCTCGACCCGGTGCGCGCGGCGCTTGCCACGGCCGTGCTCGGCGGCAGCTACTTCCACACCGTGCTGGTCCCCAACTTCAACATGAACACCCTGCAGCTGCCGCTGTGGGCGGGGCTGGGCTACCACTTCCTGCGCGCGCTCGATGGCCGGCGCGCGCACTGGTGGCCGTTCGCGCTGTTCTGCGCGCTGGCGATCCTGGCCAAATACTCCAGCCTGCTGATCGTGGCCACCTGTGGGCTGATCCTGTTCGCCACGGCCGAGGGGCGCGCGCAGCTGCGGCGCCCCGAGCCATGGCTCGCCGGCCTGCTCTGCCTCGTGCTGCTGGGCCCGCACGTGCTGTGGCTCTCGGAACACTGGCGCCTGCCCTGGTCCTACCTCGCCGGCTTCGAGGCGCAGGGCGAGCCGGGTCTCGCCGGGCACGTGCTGGAGCCGCTGCGCTTCGCCCTGGCCGGCGCGATCGCCCTGCTCGGCAGCGCCGCGCTGTTCCTCACCGTGTCCGATCGCGGCGGCCTGTGGCCGCGCCCGCAGCGCGAGGATCTGATCCTCCTCGCCCTGGTTCTTGGGCCGCTGCTGCTGACCCTGCTGTACGGCGCGATCGGCGGCGGCCGGCTGAAATCGACCTGGGCCTTTCCCTTCTACAGTCTCGTTGGCGTGCTGGCCTTCCGACTGCTGCCGACGCGCGTGGACGCGGCTCGCGCTGGGCGCTTCGCGTTGGTGCTGGCGGCGCTCAGCCTGCTGATCAGCGGACTGCACCTGGGCTACAAGCTGGCCTCTGACCGTTCAAAGACCGCGTTCGACGGCAGGACCCTTGCGCTGGCCGCCCAGCAGGCCTGGCGCGAGCGCTTCGATACAGCGCTGCCGATCGTGGCGGGCGACCACATCCACACCGCGATCGTCGCGGCCTACGCGCCGGATCGTCCGTCCATGCTGATCGAGGGCGATTTCGCGAAGTCGAGCTGGCTGCGGCCGCAGGACCTGGCGCGCGGCGCGGTGCTGGTATGTCCCGCCGGGCGCGAGTGCCCCGCACTCGACACCGCAACGAGCGCCGAACGCATCGAACTGAGCATCGACCGCCGCGCCTTCGTCCTGCACATCCTTCCGCCGCGCCGCTGATCCTGCGCGCTCACTCGTAGCCGTTGCGGAACAGCAGATCCCCGGCCAGCACGGCGAAACCGGAAACGTCGACGCCGCTCATGGTCATGGGTATGGTCGAGGCGCCTGCGAGGAGGAAACGCCCGTCCGCCAGGGTGCCCGCGCGGCAGTCGTCCTGGCTGCCGGGAACGACGCCAAACTCGAGCACGCCGGCGTTTCCAAACAGCGGATCCGGATCGCCCGCGAAATCGATCCGGCGTGCGAAGCACGTGGTTCCGACCAGGGTCGGCACCGTGCCGGCGAAGAGGATGTGGTCGGCCGTGGTGAGCGACAGCGAGGACAGACGCTCCAGGGCCAGGGCCTGGGTACCGGTCTCGGACGCGTCGAGGAATCCAACCCCGACTTCCAGCCGGCCGTCGCCCGAGAAGCCCGTGTCCAGCGCGCCCGCGTAGGTCAGCATGGCCAGCACGGGCCGGCGCAACACCGCCGCGCCATCGCTCGAACCGCCGATCACGAGCTTCCGCCCGGTATCGGACAGCAGCGGCCGGCGGTAGGCCAGCGCGCGGATGTCGTCGTCGCGCACGTCGCCGGGGGTGGAGAAGTCGATCGCGACGCGACCGGCCACGATCATGCTGCCGAAGCCGCCGTCGACGCTGCCGTCCGCCAGCAGGCGGATCAGGGCCATGTCCCAGTCGCCATCACCCACGCTCTTCTGCGCCTGGCCGCCGACCACGATGCGTCCGTCCGACTGCAGCAGCAGGGCGCGCGCGCCGGCGTAGCCGTAGGTCGGGGCGAAATCCTCGGCGAACAGGCCGTCGCCGCCGGCGAAGGCCAGATCCACCGCCCCGCTGGGCATGAGCCGCGACACCGCCATTTGCGCCACGCTGGAAAGACCGTCGACGGTGCCGGCCGTGAGGATGCGGCCATCCGGCTGCAGCGCGATCGCCGCGGCCATCGCGGTCGGCGCACCCAGCGCAACCCAGGCCATGCCATTCAGGCCGAAGGCGGTATCCAGACCGCTGCCGTCGGGCCGCACCCGCAGCACGACCCATTCGATCGGATTGATCGCCGCCGCGCCCGACTTGGGTCGCATCCCGGGGCCGATCTCGAAGCGCGTCGCGGCCACCAGGATTCCGCCATCGGGCTGCAGCACCGCCGCCGCGGGCACGATGTTCCAGTCGTCGGGGTCGCGCAGGACGCGCTCGCCGTTGCTGCCGAAGGCGAGGTCGGGGTTGCCGTTCGGCAGCCGACGCGCCAGGCCTATGGCCCGGATGTCGTTCTCGGTCTCGACCTCGCCAACCAGGATCAGCTTCCCGTCGGCTTGGGCCAGGACCGCCACGCCGCGGTCGTCGCCCGAGATGACGGCGTCGAAGGAGACGCGTACCGCCCCCTCGTAGCCGAAGCCGGTATCGAGGGTGCCTGCCGCGCGCGCCATCGGTATTGCGGCGACGGCAAGGCAGGCGTGCAGGACCAGCAGGTGCAGTGCGCGCGGCATGAGTTAGCTCGGGTCGACGGCCATGGCCCGATGCTGGCGCATGCGGGTGAGGCGCATCCTGATCCCGGTCAAGGCGCGCACCGGCTGCCACCGCCTCGCGCCCTGTGCGAGCATCGCGCTTTGCCCGATCGGAGCCCGCCGATGCGTCTTGCGCCCCTGTTCGCACTCTGCCTCGCCCTGCCCTGCGCGCCGGCCTGGTCGGATGCCCCGCCGCCGGCCCTGGCCGAGCTGCAGCCGGCCAACCAGCGCGTGGCGGTGATGGTGGAACGCTGGGCCGCCGACCTCGAAGCGCTGGAGCACGTGCACGACATCGCCAACGGGCCGCGCCGCCAGGCCGCGCTGCGCGCATTCCACCAAGGCTGGCTGCAACGGTTGGGCGAACTCGATGCCTCGGGACTGGGCAGCGAGGACCGCCTCGACCACTACCTGTTCGCGCGCGAGCTCACGCGGCGCCTGGAGGAACTCGACTTCGAGGCGAAGCGCCTGGCCGAAGCGATGCCGCTGCTGCCCGGCTTCGACGCCCTGCTCGAACTGCTCGAAGCCCGCCGCGCGCTCGACTACCAGGACGGTCGCGCCAGCGCCGACACCCTCGACCGCGTGCGCCGGTCCCTGGCCGAGCGCCAGGAGGTGATCGCGCGCGACGGCGCCAAGGCCGCGCCCGGGGTGAAGCCTGCGCTCGCCAACCGCGCCGCCGCCCTGCTCGACGGCGCGCGCGATTCGCTCAAGGCCTGGCACGACTTCTACGCCGAGTTCGATCCGCGCTTTACCTGGTGGTCGCGCCAGCCGCACGAGGCGCTCGACGGCCTGATGAAGGACTACGCCGGCCTGCTGCGCGAGCGCCTGGCGGGCGCCTCCGACCCCGAGACCATCGTCGGCGATCCGATCGGGCGCGAGGCCCTGCTGGCCGATCTGCGCCACGAGATGATCCCCTACACGCCGGAAGAACTGGTGCGGTTGGCCGAGGCCGAACTGGCCTGGACCCGGACCGAACTGGTCAAGGCCGCGGCCGAAATGGGCTTCGCGGACTGGCGCGCGGCGCTGGAAGCGGTCAAGCAGCGCCACCCCGAGCCGGGCGAGCAACCGAGACTGGTGGTCGAACTGGCGAACGAGGCGGTCGCGTTCCTGCGCGCGCGCGACCTGCTCACCATTCCGGAGCTGGCAACGCAGGACTGGCGCATGAACATGCTCAGCCCCGAGGCCCAGCTGCAGGCGCCCTTCTTCCTCGGCGGCAAGGATGTCTGGGTGGCCTACCCCACCGCCGGCATGCCGCACGAGAAGAAGCTGATGAGCCTGCGCGGCAACAACCGCCACTTTTCGCGCGCGGTGGTGCACCACGAGCTGATTCCCGGCCATCACCTGCAGTACTTCATGAACCAGCGCCACCAGCCGCATCGCCGCGAGTTCGGCACGCCCTTCTGGACCGAAGGCTGGGCCCTGTACTGGGAGTTCAGGCTGTGGGACCTGGGCTTCGCGCAGACGCCGGAGGACCGCATCGGCATGCTGTTCTGGCGCGCGCACCGCGCCGCGCGCATCCAGTTCTCGCTCGGCTTCCACCTCGGCCAGATGAGCCCGCAGCAGGCCATCGACCTGCTGGTGGCGAACGGCCACGAGCGCGAGAACGCCGCGGCCGAGGTGCGGCGCAGCTTCGCCGGCGACTATCCGCCCATCTACCAGGCCGCCTACATGCTGGGCGGCCTGCAGTTCCAGGCCCTGCAGCGCGAGCTGATGGGCGGAGGCGCGATGAGCGAGCGCGAATTCCACGACCGCATCCTGCAGGGTGGCCCGATGCCGGTGGAGCTGGTGCGGGCGCGCCTGCTGGATACGCCGCCGACGGCGGAGTTCGAATCGTCCTGGCGCTTCTATGCGCTGCCGCCCGAACCCCGGCGCACGCGACGCTGACCGCGGAGACCGACCCATGCTCGCCGACCGCCTCGACCGCTATTTCGGCTTCCGCGCCCAGGGCAGCAGCCTGCGCACTGAATGCCTGGCCGGACTCACCACCTTCCTGACCATGGCCTACATCGCCTTCGTCAACCCGGAGATCCTGGCCGCGGCCGGGATGCCGCGCGAGGCGGTGTTCGTCGCCACCTGCCTGGCCGCGGCGCTGGGCTCGCTGATCATGGGCCTGTACGCCAACTACCCGATCGCGCTGGCGCCGGGCATGGGCCTGAACGCCTACTTCGCCTTCGTCGTGGTGGGCACGCTGGGCTACAGCTGGCAGCAGGCCCTGGGCGCGGTGTTCCTGTCCGGCTGCCTGTTCGTGCTGGTCAGCCTGTTCCGCCTGCGCGAGTGGCTGGTCGACGCGGTGCCGCGCTCGCTCAAGTTCGGCATCTCGGCCGGCATCGGCCTGTTCCTCGCCATCATCGGCCTGAAGAACGCCGGCGTGATCCAGGCCGATGCCAACACCATGGTCGGGCTGGGGAACCTCACCGCACCGTCCACCCTGCTGGCGGCCGGCGGCCTGCTGCTGATCATCGCGCTGCAGGCGCGGCGCGTGACCGGCGGCGTGGTGATCGGCATCCTCGCGGTGACCGGGCTCTCGCTCGCGTTCGGACTGTCGCCCTTCGCCGGCGTGGTCGCGGCGCCGCCCTCGCTCATGCCCACCCTGCTGCAGATGGACCTGGCCGGGGCGCTGGAGCTGGGCCTGGTCGCGGTGGTGCTGACCTTCTTCCTGGTCGAGCTGTTCGACGCCACCGGCACCCTGATCGGCGTCGCGCACCGCGCCGGACTGCTCGATGCGCAGGGCCGCCTGCCGCGCCTGCGTCGCGCCCTGCTGGCCGATTCGGGCGCCATCGTCGCCGGCGCCGCGCTCGGCACCTCGTCCACCACGGCCTACATCGAGAGTGCCGCGGGGACGGCGGTGGGCGGCCGCACCGGCCTGACCGCGGTGGTGGTCGCCCTGCTTTTCCTGCTCGCCCTGTTCTTCTCGCCGCTGGCCGCCACCGTGCCGGCCTACGCCACCGCGCCGGCGCTGATCTTCGTGGCGGTGCTGATGACGCGGGCGCTGGCCGAAGTCGACTGGGACGACCTCACCGAGGCTGCCCCGGCGGTCATCTGCGCGGTGGCGATGCCCTTCACCTTCTCCATCGCGCACGGCATCGCCTTCGGCTTCATCGCCTACGCCGGGATCAAGCTGCTCGCCGGCCGACTGCGCGAAGTCTCGGCCGGCGTCTGGATCATCGCCCTGGTCTTCGTGCTGAAGTTCGGGCTGCTGGGATGAAGGCGACGCCTCAGGGCTGTTTGCGCGGCATCTCGATGCGCGCCGGCCCCTGCACCAGGGTGACCTTCTGCGCGGGCCCGTCCGCCGGTTCGAACTCGAAGCTGGCGTCGACTTCGGTGACGAAGAAGCGGTTCGGCGTCTCGGCCTTCAGCGCCAGCGCCGGCTGGCCTGCGGCCTGCACCTGCAGCACGCCGGCCTCGTCGAAGAAGACGCGCACGCCGAGCTGCGCGGAGGCGTACTCGCCGAGCAGCCGCTCCAGCGCCGGCCGCGGCAGGTCGAGCGCCGTGCGCTCGGCGACCAGGGGCTCGCCGCTGAGCGGCCAAACCTCCGCCGGCTCCTCGCCCTCGGCATAGAAGCGCATCGCCTGCACGCGTTCATCCTCGCCGCGCTGGAACGCGATCAGGCTGAGCGAGTTCTCGAACAGGAAGCGGTCCTCGCCGATCGGGATCAGCGCGAAGCGGGGCCCGCCGGTGCGCTGCGAGGTGAGCGTGCCGTCCACCACGCGCAGGGCACGCGCGTTCTCCGCGTCCTGGCGGTACACGCCTTCGAAGGCGCGCAGCGCGGCCGCGTCCATCGCCACCGGCACCGCGTCCGGATACGGATCGCCCAGCGCCACGGCCGCGAGCCGGCGTGCGATCAGGTCGGGCGACACACCCGCCCCATCGGCATTGCGAAGCACGGCGACGCTTAGGTCGGGCTCGGGCAGGTACATCAGGGTGGAGATGAAGCCGGGGATGCCGCCGCCGTGCTGCAGCAGGGTGCGTCCGCGCAGGCTGCCGCGCTCGATGCCGTAGCCGTAGCGCTGCGGCGGCTCGGCGGCCTTGTCGGCCGGCGTGATCATGCGCTGGTAGCTGGCCGGTGCGAGCAGCTGGCCGCCGTGCAGGGCACGGTTCCAGCGCCAAAGATCGTCCAGCGTCGAGACCAGCGCGCCGGCCGCATGCGGCTGGGTCATGCTCAGCGGCATCGGACGCGCCACCTGCCCGTCCGGCAGCAGGTGGTAGCCCGCCGCATGGCGCGCGATGACCGCGCGGTCGTCGCCGAGCCGGGTCTGCGCCAGGCCGGCGGGCTGCAGCACGGCCGCAGCCATCACCGCGTCCCAGGACTGACCGCCGATGGCCTCGATCACGGCGCCGACCAGGACGTAGCCGGAGTTGTTGTAGGCCCAGCCCTGCCCGGGCGCGAAGTCGACCGGCTCGTCCTTGAACACCGCGACCAGGGCGGCGGTGTCGAGATCGCGCCGCACGCCCTCGGTCATGTAGCCGGGCATGCCGGTGTAGCTGCGCACGCCCGAGGTGTGGTTGAGCAGCTGGTGCAGCGTGATGGCGGAACCGTTCGGATAGTCCGGCAGGAACTTCGAGAGCGGGTCGTCGAGCCGGGCCTTGCCCTGGTCGATCAGGCGCAGCAGGGTGGCGGCGGCGAACTGCTTGGTGACCGATCCGATACGGAACACGTGATCCGGCGTCAGGGCCACGCCGAGCTCGATGCTGGCCATGCCCTGCGCACCGCGGTACAGCACGCGCTCGCCCTGCGCGACCAGGACGGCCGCGCCCGGGCCGTCGTCGCGGAAGGACGCATCCAGCAATCGCTCCGCATAGCGGCTCAGGTCCTCGGACCCGGGCGCCTTCGCCTGGCTGGCCACCGCGGGCAGGCAGAGCAGGATGGCCAGAGCTAGCGGTCGAAACATGGCGATTCTCCGTCGGGTGTGACGCGCAGGGTGGGCCAGCCGAAACCCGGAGGCGACTGCCGTTGGTCACTGAACCGGACCACCGCCGGAATCCGAATGCGCACCGATTGCGAGGCTGTCCGTGGCGGGCGCAGACTGAACCACGCACGCCATACCGACCGTTTCGGGGAACGCGTGATCGGTAGTTCGTTGGCTGTCTGGGAAGTCGGAGGCGCCCGCCGGACCCGCGCCGTGCGCGGCCGTGTCCCCTTCCTGGCCTGCACTGCGTCTTCCAGGGTAACGAGGTGCCGCCCAGCCGCGACGCCACGCCGTAGCCACCACGCCACGTCAGGGGAATGAAGATGTCCAGAATCGTCGCCATGGCCTGCATGGCCGCCGCACTGATGCTGCCGGGTGCAGCCCTTGCCACGTCCGGAGGCCAGCTCGGCAACTCGCTGCGACCGGGCGATACCGGCAACGGCTGCGTCGGTTGCCACAATGCGGCCGGCGTGGTGAGCACCGCCATCGTCGGAACCCAGGCCATCCTGCCTGGAGCCACCGCGCGCTACTCGATCTCGGTCAGCGGCATCACCAATGCCACGGCCAAGGTGGGCTTCAACGCCGCCGTGACCAAGAACGCGATGATGCAGCCAACCTTCAGCGCAGTCGCCGGTGAGCCGCTCGCCACGGGCGACGGCAGTACCCAGATCACCCACAGCAGTGGTGCCGGAGCCCTGCGCACGGCCACGGGCGGATCAGCCAGCTACCTGGTCGACCTGACCGTACCGGTCGGCGCCAGCCTCGGTTCCACCTTCACCCTCTACGCGGTCGGCAACGCCGGCCGCAGCGCGACCCAGGTCGGCTGGAACCACGCGCCCAACCTGACCGTCACCGTCGCGCCACCGACGCCGAGCTCGCTCACGCCCGACCAGAACGCGGCCACCACCACCCAGATCCCGCTCAGCTGGTCCGGCACCCAGGGCGAGCACTTCCGCGTGCTGCGCAAGACCGGCAGCTTCCCGACCAGCGCCACGGATGCCGGCGCCACGCTGGTCTATGAGGGCCCCAACACCAGCGCCAACGCCGCCGGCCTCAGCGCCGGTACCAACTACTTCTTCGCCGCCTACGGCAGGGCCCCGGCGGCGAACTTCTACTCGACCAACGCCGCGCAGGCGACCGCCGCCAGCCTGCCGAACAACCCGACCGCGCTCACCGCCAACGGCCTATCGGCCTCGGAAGTGGCATTGAGCTGGACCGGCACCAGCGCCGAATACCGCGTGCTGCGCAAGACCGGCAGCTATCCGGCCAGCGCCACGGATGCCAGCGCGACCGTCGTGTACCAAGGTACCAACACCAGTTTCAACAACACCGGACTGGCCGCCGGGACCGAATACTTCTACCGGGTCTGGGGCAAGGTCGCCGGCGCCGCGGTCTACTCGGCCGGCAACGCCCAGGACACCGCGACCACCAGCGCCCAGCCCACGCCGCGCTTCGTCGCCGCCAGCGGCGGCAACGACGCCGGCAACGACTGCAGCGCGCAGGCCTCGCCCTGCCGCACCATCACCCACGCGATGTCGGTGGCTGGCAGCGGCGACCTGATCACGGTGGCGCCGGGCACCTACGACGTGGCCCTGGGCGAGGTGTTCCCGATCGAGTTCAAGTCGGGTGTGCAGCTCGAGTCCAGCGCCGGCGCCTGGGCCACGATCATCGATGGCAGCGGCGACAGCGTCGCCGATGGCCTGATCCGCAGCACCAGCAATTCGTCCAGCCTCAGCCGCATCGAAGGCTTCACCATCCGCAATGGCTTCAAGACGCCCGAGCAGGGCGGCGTGGCGCTGGGCGGCGCGATCTACATCGAGTACGGCAGCAGCGGCGCCTTCACCCTGCGCAACAACGTCATCGCCAACAACGAGGCGCGCGGCTACACCGCCGACGGCACGCTGGGCCAGACCGGTGGCCTGGCCTGGGGCGGCGCCATCGGTATCTTCCAGTCGGTCGTGCATATCCAGAACAACCTGTTCACCGGCAACCTCGCGCGCGGCGGCGGAGGCCAGTTCCATCCGGAGTCGCCCATCACCAACAACGAGAGTGGCGGCGTGGCCTACGGCGGCGCGATCTGGTTCTCGGGTTCGGGCAGCATCGTCGGCAACACCTTCCACAACAACCGTGCCATCGGCGGCGACGGCGGCGTCGCGTCCAACGGCGTGGGTTCGGCAGGCCCCGGAAGCGGCGGCGCGGTGAACGCGGGCGGCAGCCCCGGACCGAGCATCGCCAACAACATCTTCTCGCACAATGCCGCCCAGCTCGGCGCCGGCGGCGCGTTCGACAGCTCCAACGCCGGCGCGCTGACCGCCGCCACCGCCGTCTCGATCGACAACAACCTCTTCTTCGCGAACGAGGTCGACGGCGGCTCCAGCGTCGGCGACGACCAGGGCGATGCGGCGGTGCTGGCCGACCCGGCCTACCACGCTGCACCCGGCAACCTGCGCCTGCGCCTGTCCTCGCCTGCGCGCGGGGCCGGCCTCGCCGGCGTCGGTCTCGCCAGCGACTTCGATGGCGCGGCACGCCCCACTCCGCCCGCGATCGGCGCGTACGAGGGTTCGCTGGTCGCCCAGCAGATCGTGTTCGGTCCAGCGCCGGTGGTGTCGGTCGGAGGCAGCGCGGCGGTCAACGTGAGCGGCGGCGATTCAGGCAATCCGGTCGTACTCAGCTCGCTGACGCCCACGGCCTGCAGCGTGGCCGGCCTGAGCGTGAACGGCCTGTCCGCCGCCACCTGCACCCTCGCGGCCAACCAGGCCGGCGGCGGCGATTTCGCCGCGGCCGCGCAGGAGACGCTCTCGTTCCCGGTGCTCGCCGCACCGAGTTTCCAGCTCACGGTGAGCCGCAGCGGCACCGGCAGCGGCCAGGTGCTGTCCAGCCCCGAGGGCATCGCCTGCGGCGATTTCTGCCAGGCCAACTTCCCGGGTGGAACGCCGATCACGCTGAGCGCAACGGCCGATGCCGGCTCAGCCTTCGCCGGCTGGAGCGGCGGCGGCTGCAGCGGCACCGGCAGCTGCGTGGTCACGCTCTCGGGCGCAACCGCGGTCAGCGCCCAGTTCGTCGAGCTGACCACCTTCGCGGTGTCGATCAGCGGCGGACAGGAAGTGCCCCCGAATGCCGCGACCGGCAACGGCTTCGGCGTCGCGGTGGTGAACCCGGCCGCCAACACCCTGACCTACGCCTTCAGCGTCACGGGACTCAGCGGCAGCCTCACGGGCGCGCATTTCCACGGCGCGGCGGCGCGCGGTGCATCGGCCGGAGTCAAGATCGACATCGGCGCCAACCCCTTCGCCGGAACCGTGAACTTCAATCAGGTCGACGAAGCCGACCTGCTGGCCGGGCTGTGGTACGTGAACTACCACACCGCAACCTTCCCGGGCGGCGAGATCCGCGGCCAGCTCGACAACCTCGGCGGCCTGACCAGCCTGTCCACCGCGGTCTCGGGCAGCGGGGGCGGAAGCGTGACCTCCTCGCCGGCCGGCATCGACTGTGGCGCGACGTGCCTCGCGGCCTTCGTCGCCGACAGCACGGTCACGCTGACCGCCAACCCCAGCCCGGTCTCGGTGTTCGTGGAGTGGACCGGTGCCTGCAGCGGCAGCGACCCGGTCTGCCACGTGCACCTGACCCAGGCCAGCAGCGCCACCGCGGTATTCGCGCCGGATCCGGCTGCATCGGTCGACGTATTCGCCGACGGCTTCGAATAAGCCGCGTGACTCAGGCGGGCCCGGCGCACGGCGCCGGGCCCGTCGGTTGCGGATAGCGTCGCCCCGCGCGCAGCGGACGAAAGCACTCGCCCTCGCGCAGGAAGCGCGTCTCGCCCGCGTCCGCATGCCAGCCCGGCAGGCCCGAGAGCGGCAGCGGACGCAGTTCCTGCGGATCGCAGAGCTGCTCGCCTGCGGCGATGGCCTCGGCCACGCGCTGCGTCACCGACGCGTCCGAGGGCGAGCCTGGCTCCAGCCAGGCCAGGCACTTCGCGGTCAGCAGCAGGTCCGGCACCAGGGCGCGCTCGAGCAGGGCGTGCCCGATCAGGATCACCAGCGCCCGTCAGTCCAGCCAGGCCGCGGCATGGCCCAGGAACAAGCCGACCCAGTCGTGCGCGTGCCCGCGCGCCCACAAGTACGCAGCGGGGCGGACGACCACGGCACCGGCTTCGTCGAAGTGGGTCAGCGCGCACTGGCCGCGGCTGCGCTGGCCGGGCCCGGTCAGGCCCAGGTCGGCGACCTGGCGCAGGTTCATGGCCCCTTTGAGCGCACGTCGCTCCAGCCACATCAGGGCGTTGAACAGGTCGTGCCAGTTGCGGGCGCGGGTGGCGATGCGGCCCTCGCGCAGGATGCGCGCCTCGTAGTGCAGGCCGTCGGCCAGCAGCGCGGGCGTCTGCTCGACGAAGCGCAGCCGTCGCGCGGAGAACGGGTGCAGCGCGCCGGCGAGACGCGCGTCGAGCTCACCGATCTCCGGCCAGTGACGCGACCGCAGCCAGTCGCCGTGCACGTCGAACCCGACGAAGGCCGGATGCTCGAAGCGGGACGAGTCGACCGCCTCGCGCGGCGGCGCCTGGAAGCGCTGCTTCGTCATGCCGCCCTGCCCTCGCCTCGCCCCGGCCTCGATCGGGCGGCATCATAGCGGGCCGGGGGACTTGCACACGCTAGGCTCCGCCCGCATTGGAACCTTCCCGACCGCCGCGCACGGAGCCCGCGTCCCGATGACCCTCACCCTCGCGATCATCCTGCTCACCGGCGTGGTGTCCTGGCTCGCCTTCGAGAACCACCGCCTGATGAACCAGCTGATCTTCTGGCCGCCGGCGATCAGCCGCGGCCGGCAGGTCCACCGCTTCGTCAGCTACGGCTTGGTGCACGCCGACTGGCAGCACCTGCTGTTCAACATGATCACGCTCTACTTCTTCGGCAACACCATCGAGAAGGTGCTGACCCCGGTGATCGGGCCGATCGGCTTCCTGCTGTTCTACGTCGGCGCCCTGGTGGTCTCGATCCTGCCAGCGTGGATGAAGCACCGCCACGACCCGTCCTACCGCAGCCTCGGCGCCTCGGGCGCGGTCTCGGCCGTGCTGTTCGCCTTCATCCTGCTGCAGCCCTGGTCGATGATCCTGGTCTTCGTCATCCCGGTGCCGGCGATCCTGTTCGCGGTGGCCTACGTCGCCTACTCGATCTGGGCCGACCGCCGCGGCGGCGATCGCATCAACCACAGCGCCCACCTCTGGGGCGCGGGCTTCGGCGTGCTGTTCATGGTGCTGCTGGAACCGCGCGTGCTGGAGCACTTCCTCGCGCGCCTGCTCTCGCCCGGCAGCTGAGCGGGCCGCTATCCTCGCCACCCCCGGCCGACGCTGGAGCCGCACCCGATGCCTGAATTCCTGATCGCTGCCGCCGTCGCGCTCGCCCTGCTGCTGGCCCTGGCCTACAACGCCCTGGTGCGCCGCCGCAACGCGGTCGACAACGCCTTCGCCGGCATCGACGCCTACCTGCTGATGCGCTACGACCTGATCCCGAACCTGGTCGAGACGGTCAAGGCCTACAGCCGACACGAGAGCGAGACCCTGCGCGCGCTCACCGAACTGCGCGCCGAGGCGCTGGCCAACCAGGCCGGCAGCGACGCGCGCGTGCGCCTGGACAACCGCATCGGCGCCGCGCTGCAGGGCGTCATCGCGGTGGCGGAGGGCTATCCGGAGCTGAAGGCCAGCGCGCAGTTCGCGCAGCTGCAGCGCGCCCTGAACGAAGTCGAGGAGAGGCTCTCGGCCGCACGGCGTGCCTTCAACGCCGCGGTGACGGACTACAACAACGCGGTGCAGCAAGTCCCGCTCAACCTCGTTGCCGGCGCGTTCGGTTTCCGCAGCCGCGCGCTCCTGGCCGCGCCTGATGCGACGCGCGCGGCGCCCGCCGCAGCCCTCGCATGAGCGCCACCGCCGCGGTGGGCGCGCCGGCCGACCTGCCCGCTTCGCTCGAAGCGGAGATCGACGCGGTCGAAACCTGGCGCCGCGCCACGCTGCGCCGGCTGCTGCTGGTCTGCGGCGGGCTCGCCGCGCTCGGAATCGCCCTGACCCTGGCGTTGGCGCTGGCGGGCATGGCCGATCCCGGAGTGCCGATCGTACTGATCGTCTCGCTGGTCGCGGTGCTGGTGGCCTGGGGCTGGATCACCTCGGGCTTCCGCCGCGAATTCAAGCGCCGCCTCGTCACCCCGGTGGTGCAGGCCTTCCTGCCCGGCCTGGGCTTCGAGCCGGACGCGTACATCGAGCGCGCCGAGTTCGAGCACGTCGGCCTCTTCCGCGGCCTGCCCATCACCCACTACCGCGGCGAGGACCTGGTCCGCGGCCAGGTCGGCGCCACCGCGATCCGCTTCTCCGAACTGCACGCCGAGAACGTGCGCACCACGCGCGACGCCAAGGGACGCACTTCGACCCAGCGCACGACGATCTTCCAGGGCCTGTTCTTCTGCGCCGATTTCAACAAGCACTTCGCCGGCCGCACCTACGTGCTGCCGGACACCGCCGAGCGCCTGTTCGGCGCGCTCGGGCGCTCGCTGCAGAGCCTGGGATCGAGCCACGGCGAACTCGTTGCGCTGGAGGATCCGGAGTTCGAACGCCAGTTCGTGGTCTACGCCAGCAACCAGATCGAGGCCCGCTACATCCTCTCCAGCGCGCTGATGGCGCGCCTGCTCGACTTCCGCCGCGCCCACGGGCGGCCGTTCCACCTCGCCTTCGTCGACTCGCACCTGTACCTGGCGCTGAACCTGGGCCGCAACCTGTTCGAACCCAGCCTGTTCGCCAGCCTGGCCGACCGCCGCTGGCTGGACGAGATCTGGCGGGACCTCGCCTTCCTCACCGGCCTGGTCGAGACGTTGAACCTCAACACGCGGATTTGGAGCAAGGCCTGAAGCCTCGCCCTCAGCGCTCGGGCAGGCGGATCAAGCTGAGTTCGCCGGCGCGGCTGAGCGCGCCCGAGCGCACCGCGACATGGTCGAGCAGCACGTCCTCGCGCGCGCCGGCCTTGAGGTCGGAACGCCGCGCCAGCACCGCGCCGAGGCGCTCGTCCAGCGCGCCCAGCGGCGTGGCGCGCAGGCGGTAGTCCCCCGGCTCCAGCCCGAACACGCGGTAGCGGCCGGGACCGGCCTCGATGCAGCGCTGCGCACCGCCGTCGACCGGCTCGGCGCAGACGCGCCAGCCGTGTGCGCCGACCGGCAGCGGCGGCAGCGGACCCTCGATGCCGCCGGCCTCGCCGTCCAGCGCGGTACCCACGCTCTGGCAGCGCAGCAGGGCCGAACCGTCCTCGCGCGCCTCGATCTCGCGCCGCAGCCCGCTGGCCACGGCCTTGCCCTCGGCCGCCCGCAGCAGGCGCGCTTCGCTCGCGCGCGTGACCGCGACCAACCGACGCAGGCCAGCGTTGGTCAGCTCGCCGCGCAGTTCGCTGACCGGAACTCCGAATACGACCACGCCTGAAACGCCGGCGCAGACCACGGTCTCGGCCCAGGCGCGCGGCTCGATCCGGCAGTCGCGGCCGCCAGCGGTCTGCAGCGCCCCACTCAAGGCCGCGGCGTTCATGTCGGCCAGGGTCGCATCGCGGCATTCGAGCAGGGGCGAAGCCTGTGCGAGACCGGCGGCCAGCAGCAAGAGCAGTCCCGCCAGGGACGATGGCCGGGAACCTGTGC
>JANJTY010000074.1 GCA_024710865.1 Lysobacteraceae bacterium
TAGGGCGCGAACATCTGGAACTTCAGCGGGTGGCGCGGCGCGTAGGTCGATTGGTGCGGCGAGAAGGGGAAGAGGTGCGGCCGGCCGGCGTCGACGATCAGCGGCATGGTCGCCATCACCACCGGCGTGCCGAGGTTGGCGAGGAAGGCGAAGACGCGGTCGCGCTGGATCAGCTTGCGTGCGGCGAGCACGCCCTTCTTCGGGTCGTAGCCGGCGTCCTCGACGATCAGGCGCAGCTTGCGCCCATGCACGCCGCCGGCGGCATTGGCGTCGTCGAAGCGCATCTGCATGCCGTCGCGCACCGGCACGCCGAGCAGCGCGATCGGCCCCGACAGGTCCTGGATGCTGCCGACGAGGATTTCGCGCTCGGTGACACCCGGCGCCTGCGCGGCGGCAAGACTCGCGAAGGCAAGGGCCAGCGGGACAAGGATGCGGCGGATGAGCTTCATGGATCCTCCCGGCGCTGCCCGCGGCAGCCCAAAAAGGCGCGATTATCCGTGAAACGCGCCCTCGCCCGCCATGCGCGCCGCGAGTTCCGGCGCCGGCATGGGCCGGCCGATCAGGTAGCCCTGCAGGTAATCGCAGCCCAGGCGACGCAGGAAATCGCGTTGCGCCTCGGACTCGACCCCCTCCGCCGTGACCTGCAGGTCCAGGCTGTGCGCCATGTTGATGATCGCCTCGACCAGGCTCGCATCGTTACGGTCGTCGGGGCAGTCGCGCACGAAACTGTGGTCGATCTTCACGACGTCCACGGGGAAGCGCTTGAGGTAGGACAGCGACGAGAAGCCGGTGCCGAAGTCGTCGAGCGAATAGCCGATGCCCTGGCCGTTGATCTCGCGCATGCGCGCCTCGGCCTCCTCGCTGCTGTCCATCAGCACCGACTCGGTGATCTCCAGCATCAGCTGCTCGCGGCCGTCCGCCGCGCCCGCCAGCAGCGAGCGCACCAGCTCGGGCAGGCCGGGCTCGCGAAACTGCACGCCGGACACGTTGACCGCAATGCGCAGTGCCGGGTAACCGGCCTCGCGCCACGCCCGCGACTGATGCACGGCCTCGTGCAGCGCCCACGCGCCGATCGGCACGATCAGGCCGCAATCCTCGGCCACCGGGATGAACTCGGCCGGCGACACCACACCACGGCGCGGATGCTGCCAGCGGATCAGCGCCTCGGCGCCGACGATGCGCCCGCTCGCCGTATCGACGATGGGCTGGTAGTGCAGCACGAACTGCTGCTGCTCGACCGCGACGCGCAGGTCGTTCTCCATCTGCACACGCGCCAGCGCATCGGCCTGCATGTGGTGCGCGTAGAACTGCGCGCGGTTCTTGCCGGCCTGCTTGGCCTTGTACATCGCGATGTCGGCGTTGCGCAGCAGCGTCTGCACGTCCTCGCCGTCGTCCGGGAACACCGTGATGCCGACACTGCCGGACACGTGGTGACGCGTGCCGCCGAGCAGGAAGGGCTCGCGCAGCACGGCGACGAGCTTCTCGGCCACCACGTGCAGGTCTTCCATGTCGTGCTCGTCGTGCAGGTCGCACACCACCACGGTGAACTCGTCCCCGCCCAAGCGCGCCACCGTATCCTGCTCGCGCACGCTGGCCCTGAGACGACGCGCGACCTCCACCAGCATCTCGTCGCCGGCGTCGTGCCCGAGCGAATCGTTGATCCACTTGAAGCCGTCGAGGTCGAGGAACATCAGGCCGACCTTGCCGCCGTGTCGCCGCGCCTGCGCCAGCGCATGCTCCAATCGGTCCTGCAGCAGGCTGCGGTTGGCCAGGTCCGTCAGCGGATCGAAATTGGCCTGGCGCCAGATCGCCTCCTCCTGCTGCTTGCGCTCGGTGATGTCGCTGAACAGCGAGACATACTCGACGACCGCGCCGTCGTCGCCACGTACCGCGGTGATTGTGAGCCACTGCGGATAGATCTCGCCATTCTTGCGCCGGTTCCAGATCTCGCCCTCCCAGGCACCGCCTTCGCCAAGACGGCTCCACATCGTGCCGAAGAAGGCCGGGTTGTGGCGCCCGGACTTGAACATCGACGAGCGGTGGCCGAGCACCTCGTCGACCGCATAGCCGGTGATCGCACAGAAGGCCGGATTCACCGAGGTGATCACGCCCGCCGCGTCGGTCGTCATGATGGCCTGGCTCGATGCATTGAACACCACCAGGGCCTCGCGCATGCGCTCCTCGTAGCGGCGCCGCTCGGTCACGTCCTGCACGATCGAATACAGCAGGCTGCGCCCGTCGAGCTCGATCGGGCCGCTCGACACCTCGACATCGCGCACCTCGCCGCTCGCGAGGCGGTGGCGGAACTGGAAGAAATCCGCCGCGCGTGCCCGCGCAAACGCCATCTGCTGCGACACCTCGTCGCGCGGCAACGCATTGATGTCCCAGATCTTCATGCGCGTGAGCGTCGCGTGCTCATAGCCGTAATACTCACACGCCTTCTCGTTCGCATCGACGATCGTGCCGTCGACCGGATCGATCACCAGCATCACCACGCGGCTGTTGGCGAACAACGCGCGGTAGCGCATCTCGCTCTCGGACAGCGCGCGGTCCATGCGCACCCGCTCGGTGATGTCCCGCGCCAGCGCGATGTAGCCCGCGGGACCGCCCGCATCGGCCAGGCGGCTGATCGACGCACTGAAGTGATGCACGCCATCGGCCAGATCGAGCGCATATTCGATCTGCCGCGGACCGCCGTCGGCCGCGATCCCGTCGATCGCACCATCGAACTTCGTGGCGACCTCGGGCGGCACCGTCTGTGCATAGGGGCGCCCCAGCAACTGTTCAGCCGGCGCGGCGAGCAGCCGCGGATCCGGCGCATGGCACTCGACGATCCGCCTGTCCTGGTCGATCAGCAACATCTTGTCGGGCAGCGACGCGACCAGCGCCGTCAACCGCGCCTCGCGCGCCGCCAGCTCCGCCGTCCGCTCGGCGACGAGCCCCTGCAGGGCGCTACGGTGCTCGCGCAACTGCATCAGGCTCGTTGCCAGCCAGCCCAGCGCGAAGCACAGCACGGTCGCCACGGCGAGCTCGAAGGGCATCGCGGAATCGTCCTTCCATCCGCCGATCGGCACCACGCCCAGGGTCCACACGCCATTGGGCACCTCGATCCCGTGCTCGACCGGCGCGACCAGCCTCCGTTCCGAAGAGGCAGCGATGACCTGCCTCGCGCCGGTTTCCGGATGGGTGCGCCACAGCTCGAAATCGAAGCGGTATTTCTCGACCGACGGCAGCAAGGCTGTCGTCAGTACATCGGGGAAGCGGATCACCACCGCAACGAAGCCCCAGAACGCGGGACGCCCGCGCTCGTCCGGCAGATACACCGGCAGGCGCCCGACCGCGCCAACACCCCCCTGCTTCAGCGGGAAGGGACCGGCCAGCGTCAGCCTGCCGCTGTCACGCGCGAGGAAGGCCTCACGGTTGCGCGTCGGATCGGCCAGCAGGTCGTGTCCGATCACGCCGCTATTTTCGGCCAGCGGCACGATCTGGCGCACCACACCCGCCGGTGCCAGCGCCAGCGCCGAAGCCCCCTGGTAGAACGGCAGCATCCGTTCGGCGATGGCCTCGAAATTCGGGATACTGCCCTCGCCCTGCCGCACCAGCGCCGCTAGCGCATAGGTCACCGCCAGCGCGTGCTCGACGTTGCTGCGCAAGTCCTGCGCCTCGTCGAACACCTCGTTCGCCACTTCGGCGCGACGCACCTCGATCCGCTGGTGCTCGAAATCCGCAATCAGCACGGCCGAAACGAGCGCAGTGGCCCAGAAGACGAGGAGGCCGACCAGCAGCGGTCGCTGCCGGCGGGCGAGCGCAGATAGCCCGGTCATCGCTTGCTCCGGCCCACTGCCTTCCGCCTGCGGGGCAGCGCCGAACTCCCGCTCGCAGGACGATTCGCGCCACGACCACCGAACATGCTTGCAGACCTCCCGCACCGTCGGATATGTAAGGAAATGCTAACGCCGCTGCACGTCTTCCGCCAGTGAACGTCTGCACGAAGGCGGCCTGCGAAGCATTCCGCCGCTCAGCGGGATCCGGCCAGACCCCCCGGGCGCAGCAACACCAGGATCACCAGCAGGGCACCGAACAGCGCCGTCTCGATGCCCGCCGCGCCCGCCAACCCCGGCGGCAGAAACTCGACCGCGAGCGACACCCCCTGCGGCAGCGCAACGACCACCAACGCGCCCCACAACGCCCCGGCGAGATGCTGCGCGCCACCGATGAAGGCCAGCATCAGCAGCTCGAAGGACAGCATCAGGCCGAACTGCTCCGGGCTCACGAAACCGATCCAGTGCGCATACAGTGCGCCGGCCAGCCCGGACAGCCCGCCGCCCAGCACGAAGGCGAGCGTTTTCGCGCGCGCGACGTCGATCCCGGCCGCCGCCGCGGCGACCTCGTCCTCGCGCACCGCGCGCCACGCCCGCCCCAGCCGCGACGCCACCCAGCGCCGGCAGGCCAGCCACGCCAGCGCCAGCGCGACGCCGCCGACCAGCGCCTGCGCGAGCGCGGTGTCCGCCACCCATCCGCCCAGCGCCAACGGCGGCACCGCGAGGCCTGCCGCGCCGCCGGTCACGGCCTCCCCGCGCACCAGCGCCTCCTCGACCACCAGCGCGAAGGCCAGCGTGCTCATCGCAAAATACAGCCCGCCCAGGCGCCGCGCCGGCAGGCTCGCCAACCACCCGCCGCCCGCGGCGAGCGCGACCGCAGCCGACAGCGACAGCGGTGCCGGCACCCCGCGCAGCGCCAGCAGCGCCTGTGCGTAGGCCCCCAGACCGAGCAGCGCGCCCTGCCCCAGCGAAACCTGACCGCACTGCCCCACCACGAGGATCACGCCCAACCCGGCGATCGCCCAGGT
>JANJTY010000092.1 GCA_024710865.1 Lysobacteraceae bacterium
GGCCCGCCGGGCCTGGCGTCTGGAATGCGAACGCATGCAATCCCTCGGACGCTCGCGCTTCAGCCTGCACAAC
Organism: Lysobacteraceae bacterium; assembly: GCA_024710865.1. GTDB lineage: Bacteria > Pseudomonadota > Gammaproteobacteria > Xanthomonadales > Xanthomonadaceae > JANJTY01. The sequence continues at coordinate 74 of JANJTY010000092.1, forward strand.
GACATCGTGCAGACCACGCTGATCTCGCTCGCCCTGTGGACGGCACTCATCACATGGCTCGGCGCGGGTGTGTTGCCCTTCCTGATCGCGGCGTCGTTCTGGGCCAATTTCCAGCTCACCAGTGCGAACTACATCGAGCACTACGGCATCGCGCGACGGCAACTCGCCGACGGCCGCCATGAGCCGTGCAAGCCGCACCACTCCTGGAACAGCAACCACATCGTGTCGAACTGGGCGCTGTTCCACCTGCAACGCCATTCCGACCACCACGCCCACGCGACCCGGCGCTACCAGTGCCTGCGCCATTTCGACGAGGCGCCGCAGTTGCCGACCGGCTATTTCGGCATGTTCCTGCTCGCCTACGTGCCGGCGCTGTGGTTCCGCGTGATGGACGCGCGCCTCGTCGCCGCGGTCGGGAACGATCCGGCGCGGATCAACTTCGACCCGGCGCAGCGCGAGCGGCTGATGGCCCGGTGGTTCGGCGATACCGGATGCGGCGGCTAGCGAGCCGACGCCTGCGCAGGATGCGGTGAGCGCAGCGAACCGCATCGACAGCGCCCATCGAGACAAAACTCAGCGCGGCCGCAGTTCCCAGCAGCGGTGGATTTTCGCGTCGCGCGCGAAGTCCGGCGGGATGCTCTCGCGGCCGATCTCGCGCACCTGCGCGAACTCGCCCACGGCGGCCTCGTCCAGGCGGAAGCGGCGGAAGTTGTTGCTGAAGATCAGCACCCCGTCCGGCGCCAGCCGCGCCACCGCCAGGCGCAGCAGGCGCACGTGGTCCTTCTGCACGTCGAAGTCCTGCGCCCGGGCCGAGTTGGAGAAGGTCGGCGGATCGCAGAACACCAGTTCGTACTGGCTGCGCTCGGCCTGCAGCCAGGCCATCACATCGGCCTGCACCAGGCGGTGCTGCGGGCCGGCCACGCCGTTCAGGGCGAGGTTGCGTCCGCACCACTCCAGGTAGGTCGACGACAGATCCACCGTGGTGGTGGCCGCCGCGCCGCCCAGCGCCGCGTGCACGGTGGCCGCGCCGGTGTAGGCGAACAGGTTGAGGAAGCGCTTGCCGGCGGCCTCGCGCGCGATGCGCAGGCGGGTCGGCCGGTGGTCGAGGAACAGGCCGGTGTCGAGGTAGTCGAACAGGTTGACCTGCAGCCGCGCCGCGCCCTCGCGCACGGTGAGCAGCTCGCCGCGCTGGTCGAGATGGCCGTACTTGCTGCCGCCCTTGCCGCGCGCGCGGGTCTTGAGCGCGATGCGTTCGCGCGGCAGCTCGAACACCTCGGCCGCGGCGCGCACCAGTTCGCCGAAGCGGCGGCGCGCATCGGCCTCGGGAATGGTCTTCGGCGCCTCGTATTCCTGCACGTGCAGGAAGCGGCGCGCATCAGGGCCGTCCTCGCTGTAGACGTCGATCGCGGCGGCGTACTCGGGCAGGTCGGCGTCGTAGACGCGGAAGCAGGAGACGCCCTCGCGCTCGCGCCAGCTCTTGCCGGTGCGCAGGTTCTTGCGCAGGCGGTTGGCGACCATCTGCGCGCCCTCGGACAGCGGCTGCGGTGGGCGCGCCTCGCGCTCGGGCGGCTTGATCGGGCGGCACACGATCAGGCTGCATTCGAGCGCGCCGTTGAACACGGTGTAGGTCTTGTCGGCGCGCAGGCCGGTGGCGCGCGCGAGGTCGGCATCGCCGCAGAGCAGGGCCGCGTGCCAGTCCGGTACCGCCCGCAGCAGGGCCTGTCCGAGCCGGCGGTAGAGCGCGGGATCGGCGGCGAGGCGCGCGTCATACGGCGGATTGCAGACCACCAGGCCGTGGGCCTGCGGCAGCGGGGCCAGCGCGTCGACGTCGCGCCGGTCGAAGCGGATCAGGTCGCCCAGGCCGGCCGCCATGGCGTTGCGGCTGGCGGCGCGGATCGCATGCGGATCGGCATCGCTGCCGTAGTAGACCGGCTGCAGGGCGGCCAGACCGGTCGCGGCCTGCTGCCTGGCTTCCGCCAGCAAGGCATTCCACAGCGCCGCATCGAAGCCCAGCCAGCGCGTCGGCGCCGCATCGCCGTGGCGGGCCAGGCCCGGCGCCACGCCGGCGGCCATCAGCGCGCCTTCGATCAACAAGGTGCCGGAGCCGCACATGGGATCGAGCAGTGCGCCGCCCTCGGCCGCGATCGCCGGCCAGCCGCCGCGCATCAGCACGGCCGCGGCCAGGGTCTCCTTCAGCGGCGCCTCGCCCTGCTCGCGTCGCCAGCCGCGCCGGTGCAGGCTGCCGCCGCCAAGATCGACCGAAAGCACGGCGCGGCCCTTGCGCACCGCCAGGTTCAGGCGCAGGTCGGGCGTTTCGGTATCGACCGAAGGCCGCGTGCCGCTGCGCTCGCGCCACTGGTCGACGATGGCGTCCTTGACCCGCAGCGCGGCGAAGCGGGCGTGGGTGATGCCGGTGCCGGAGACATTCGCATCCACCGCCAGGGTGGCCTCCGGCCCGAGGTGCTCGCGCCAGTCGATCTGGCCGACGGCGGCGTACAGCGCGGCCTCGTCCGGGCAGTCGAACTCGGCCAGCGGCCAGAGCACGCGGCTGGCCAGACGCGAATGCAGCAGGGCGCGGTAGACAAAATCCGCCTCGCCCTCGGCATTGGCGCCGGCGCGCCCGGCCGTGGCGCGTTCGGCACCCAGCGCCGTCAACTCATCGGCCAGGAGGTATTCGAGGCCCTTGGCGCAGGGAAGGAAGAATTTCACAGCGATTCCAGGAAACGGCCGAAGGCCTGGGCGCAGTAGTCGACGTGGCGCTCGAGGCGATGCTGGTCCGGCAGCAGGATCAGGCGTGCGCGGCGCGCCTGCGCCCAGGTGATGACGTCGGCGGCAGGGATCAGCTCGTCGTCCCAGGCGTGGAT
>JANJTY010000105.1 GCA_024710865.1 Lysobacteraceae bacterium
CCACAGGCAGTTCGGCAGCGGCAGGAAGGTGAGGTGGTGCTTCGAATCCTGGTGAGTGAAAGCGGCGATCCGATCCAGATCGAGATCGAACGCTCCAGCCGCCATCGCGTTCTGGACCGCGCGGCCATGGACGCCGTGCGCAGCTGGAAATTCAACCCGGGCATGCGTAATGGTCGCCCGGTCCAGGGATGGGTGCTGGTCCCGATCAACTTCCGACTTTCCGACGTCTAACAAGGGTTGCCGCTATGCAGCAAGAAGAAGCCTCCATCCAGCCGGCCGATCAGGCGGTCGCCGTAGATCTCGCCGCCAACACGCCCGCCGCTGGCGCTGCGCCGGCGCCGGCTTTCGATCCCTCTGCCGGAGGCAGCTTCGTCGGTGACTCCGACGCGGCCGCCCTGAGCCAGATGGGCTTCGACCACATGATCCACCAGCTCGACGCGGTCGGCTGGGTGGTCCTGATCCTGCTGGTCGTGCAGTCCCTGGCCTCCTGGTATTACATCGTCGCGAACGCGATCAAGGCCCAGGTGGTCAAGACCCGCGCCGACCGCGTCATCCGCACCTTCTGGGAGACCCAGAACGCGCAGGATGCGATCCGCTTCATGGAAGAGCAGCCGCGCAACGAGCCGTTCTCGAAGATCGCGCTCGACTGCGCCCAGGCTGCCGCTCACCATCAGCGCCACGAAGGCTCGCGCCTGGTCGAGGCCCTGAACCGCTCCGAGTTCATCGACCGCGCCCTGCGTCAGGCCGTGGCCCGCGAGAGCTCCAAGCTGGAAAGCGGCATGACCCTGCTGGCCTCGGTCGGATCGACCGCGCCCTTCATCGGTCTGCTCGGCACCGTGTGGGGAATCTACCACGCCCTGATCAAGATCGGCGCGACCGGCCAGGCCTCCATCGACGCCGTCGCCGGCCCGGTAGGCGAGGCCCTGATCATGACCGCCATTGGTCTGTTCACGGCCATCCCCGCGGTGATCGCGTACAACTTCTTCAACCGCATCAACCGCAATACCAACGCCCACTTCGACACCTTCGCGCACGACCTGCACGACTTCTTCGCCACGGGTTCGCGCGTGGGCGAGGCGGCGAAGCGCTGATCACCGAACCTTGCGGAGTTAGCCCATGGGCATGAGCACCGGCGGCGAGAGCGGCGGCCCGATGGCCGAGATCAACGTCACGCCCCTCGTGGACGTGATGTTGGTCCTGCTGATCATCTTCATGATCACGGCGCCCCTGATGTCGCACAAGGTCCAGGTGAAGCTTCCCGAAGCCACCCTGACCATCGAACCGACCGATGTCGGCCGACCGATCACCCTGTCCATCAAGGACAACGGAGAGGTGTTCTGGAACGACGAGTCGATTTCCAAGCCCATGCTGGAATCACGGCTCGCGCTCGATGCCCTGCGCGAACCGCAACCGCAGATCGACATCCGGGCGGACAAGACAACGTCCTACCGGATCATCGCGGATGTGATGAAAGCGGCGAAGAACAGCGGTTTCCGTAAGATCGGCTTCGTGGCTACGCCCGAACGCTAAGGACCGAGGAGAACACCCATGGCCTTTACCACCGGCGGTGGCGGCAGCGCGATGTCGGAGATCAACGTCACGCCCCTCGTGGACGTGATGCTGGTCTTGCTGATCATCTTCATGGTGACCGCGCCGGTCGCCTCGAAGCAGATCCAGATCGACCTCCCGCAGCCAACCCGCAACCCGCCGCCTCAGCCGGTCGATCCGCCGGAGCCGATCCGCCTGCGCATCGATGCCGGCGGCTCGCTCTACTGGAACAACAGCCCGCTTCCGCGCACCGCGCTGGAGCCGTCGCTGCGCGTCGAATCGATCCGCGATCCCCAGCCCATGCTGGAGATCGAGACCAATGCCGATGCCCAGTACCAGACCCTGGCCGATGTACTGGCGACAGCCAAGAACACCGGCATGAAGAAGATCGGCTTCGTCGACACGATGTAAACCTGCGGTTGATCAACAGCAACGAAAACGCCGCCTTCGGGCGGCGTTTTCGTTGGCGGGCATTCACCCAGCCGGTTCACCCCGGCGCGAGCATGAAGGCGGCGCAGTCCGCGCCACCTTGGGAGCCCGTCATGGCATTTGCTGCAGACTCGCCGCACCGTCCCACCGCACTGGCCGAGATCAACGTGACTCCGCTGGTCGACGTCATGCTGGTTCTGCTCATCATCTTCATGATCGCTACCCCGGTGCTGACGCGCAGCGTGCCACTCGAACTGCCCCAGGCGCGTGACGCCCAACCCCCGCCGCCGAAGGTGGATCCGCTCCGTATCCATCTGCGGGCGGACGGAAGCGCACTGTGGAACGGCGCACCGCTTTCGATGCCCCTGGTCGATGCCCTCTTGCGCGCCGAAGCGCAGCGCTCGCCGCAGCCGGCGCTGGAGATCGAAAGCCATCCCGAGAGCCGCTACGACATGGTCACTGCGCTGCTGGCATCGGCGCGTAACGCCGGTTTCAGCCGGATAGGCTTCGTCGACCCGTCGTGACGACGGGTATTCCGGGCGCCCTGGTGGCGCCCGGGATTTGCGCCGACGCCGCCCGGCGCGCGCCCCGCAAGCGCCCGCCATTTGCACTATGCTGGTGCAATGCTGGCCGCTGATCCGCGCTTTGCCCTCCTCACACCCATCCTGCTGGTGGACACCCGCGCCTGCGTGCAGGACCTGAATCCCGCCGCCGCATCCTGGTTGGCGGGAACACCCCGACGCCTGCTGGGTCAGGGCTTGAGCCTGCTGGCGCCCGACCTCTACCCCCTCTTGGAGCGCGGTCGAAACAGACCGCTGCGCGCCCGCCAGCAGCGCTTCCGCGGACTCGATGGTGAGACACGCTTTGCCGATGTGTGGATTCCCCTCCCTGAGCACGAAGCGCACCTGCAACTGGAACTGCATCCGGTCGAGGAGTTTCGCGGCGCGGATCCGCTGGCAACGCTCCCGGCCGCGCTGCATGCCGCGCTGAAGGGCCTCGCGCACGAGGTCAAGAACCCGCTGGCGGGCCTGAAAGGGGCCGCCCAGCTGCTGGCCCGGCGCACGACCGAAGCAGACAACATCCGCTATCTGGACGTTATCCTCGCCGAATGTGAGCGACTTGGAACGTTGGTGGACCGTCTGCTCGACCCCGCGGCCAGCGCCGTCCATGCCCCCCTCAACGTCCACGCCGTGCTCGAGCGGGTGCGCCTGCTGGCCGAGGCCGAAGCGGGCTGGGGCGTGCGCATCGAACGCGACTACGATCCCTCCTTGCCCGAGATCCTGGGCGATGCGGATCGCCTCGCGCAGGCGCTGCTGAACCTGGTGCGCAACGCCCTGCAATCGGGTGCGTCCGACGTTGCGCTGCGCACGCGGGCGGAGATTCCCGCCAGCATCGGCGAGCAGCAGCACCGCCTCGGCATCCGGCTCGAAATCGCCGACAACGGCCGCGGCGTGCCGGAGGATCTGGCCGAGCGCATTTTCCTTCCCCTGGTTTCCGGTCGGGCCGAAGGAAGCGGTCTTGGCCTGAGTCTTGCACAGCAGGTGGCTCGGGAACACCGTGGAACCCTGGCCTACCGATCGCGCCCAGGCCACACGGTGTTCACCCTGCTGCTTCCGGTGGAGGACACCCGTGCCTGAGCCCGCAAGGATCTACGTGGTCGACGACGAACCTTCGGTGCGCTTCGTGCTCGGCGAAGCCCTGCGTGACGCCGGGCACCGGGTCGAGGAGTTCGACTCGGCCGCGGCGGCACTCGGGGGTCTGGAGCGGCGCCCGCCCGCGCTGTTGATCACCGACGTGCGCATGCCGGGTATGGACGGTCTGGCGTTGCTGGCGCGGGTGCGTGAGCAGCACCCCGACGTACCGGTCGTGGTGATGAGCGCCTACACCGACGTGGCCAGCACGGCCGCGGCCTTCCGCGGAGGCGCCTTCGACTTCCTGTCCAAGCCCTTCGACCTCGACGCCGCGGTGGAACTCGCCGGTCGCGCCCTGAGTGCGTCAGGGCGCAGTGCGAACCCGGCTGCGATGGAGGCGCCGCCGAACCCCGAACTGATCGGTCGCAGCCCGGCCATGCAGGCCCTCTACCGGACGATCGGCCGGCTCGCGCAGGCGCCGCTGTCGGTCCTGATTCGTGGTGAAACCGGAACCGGAAAGGAACTGGTCGCTCGTGCCCTGCACCGGCACAGCCCGCGCTCGGAGGGTCCCTTCATCGCCCTCAACACGGCTGCGATCCCGGCCGAGCTGCTCGAAAGCGAACTCTTCGGGCACGAGGCAGGCGCCTTCACCGGTGCGCAACGGCGCCAGGGCGGCCGATTCGAACAGGCGCACGGAGGAACCCTGTTCCTGGACGAGATTGGTGACATGCCCCTGGCGCTGCAAACCCGACTGCTGCGGGTACTGGCGGAAGGGGAGTTCTTTCGCCTGGGTGGGCGCGAGCTGATCAAGGTCGACGTCCGCGTCATCGCCGCCACGCACCAGGACCTTGACCGCCTGGTGGATGAAGGCCGCTTCCGCGCCGACCTGCTGCACCGGCTCGACGTGGTCAGGCTCGACCTGCCACCCCTGCGCGAGCGCCGCGAGGACGTCCCTGAACTCGCGGCGCACTTCCTCGCCCAGGCCGCGGCCGCGGTCGGCGGCAGCGCCAAGCGCTTCGAACCCGAAGCGCTGGCCCGGCTGCAGGCCCATGACTGGCCGGGCAACGTACGTGAACTGGAGAATCTGTGCTGGCGCTTGGCCGCGCTGGGTACGGGAGACGCCGTCTCCAGCCCCGATCTGCAGGTGCTCTGGCGACGCAGCGACGCATCTGCCGCGGCGCCGCCCGTGCCGGATTGGAAGGACGCACTGCGCCTCTGGGCGCAACGCGGCCTGACCGAGGGCGAAGCCGACCTGCACGCCAAAGCCCGCGAGATTCTCGACCACGTCTTGCTCGAGACCGCGCTCGTCCACGCCGGCGGTCACCGCCAGCACGCGGCCGAGGCGCTCGGTCTGGGGCGCAACACCCTGACCCGAAAACTGGGCCCGGCGCGCACACGGCGCCATGCCGGCAAATGAGGATGCCAACGCCTCAGCCGTACCCGCCGCGCCTGTGGAGAACCCATTCGGAGCCGAGTGGGCTGCCCACGGTCCGCGCAGCCTCGTGGCTGAGATCGAACGCCGACAAGCGGAGACTCCCGTGCAGGACGTGCGGGCACGCTCTTGGCCCACGACGACGGGCTGCCTAAGCTAGACCCCTGCGCGCGACAACCAGGCTGAGGCGCGCCCGCACAGCCGGAAAGTTCGTACCCGCGCCGTCACGGTCTGGCACGATCGTTCTTGCCGCGCAGGCACCCAGACCGACCCAATGATGCCGGCGATCCCATGGCACCTCCCCCACCGCCGAACCCGACCCCGCGCTTCCGCTTTGCAGGTGTCGAACTCGACACCGCCAACCACAGCCTACGCGTCGACGGCAGGCCCTGCGCGTGCTCGCGCAAAGCGTTTGAATTGCTTCGCCACCTGTGTGCCGAACCCAACCGGGTGCTCACACGGCACGAACTGAGTGAAGCGCTCTGGCCCGGCGGCCAGGTCATTTCGGACGAGGCGTTGACGCAGGTCATCTTCCGCGCCCGCGCCGTGCTGGGACCCCACGGCGCCGCGATCGTCACCGTGCGCGGAGTCGGCTTGCGCCTTGCGGTCCCGGTTGAGCGAATCGACCAGCCCCACGACGGCGAACCGGCAGCCGTGCCCTCCGGCGCGGGCACGCAAGAAAGCCTCGCGCCTTCGCCGGTAGTGACGCCCGAACCGAACCGCGCACCTGCCCCCGAGCCAAGTCCTGCAACCCCGACATCGGCGGCAGCGGAGCTGCCCACCCAGACCCTGGCCTCGCAAGCGCCCGGGTCCGGGCGCTTGAACCGGCTGCGACGCGCCCAGTGGCTGGCTGGGCTTGCGCTCCTGGCGCTGCTGCTGGCCGTCGTTCGCCAGATGCCGGCGACCGATCCCCAGGAGAACCTGCTCGATCCCGGTTACGGCCTGACCCAGGAGGATCTCCACGCCGAACGTGCCGACACCCCTGGACTGATCCGGGAGGCCTTCGAGAACGACGCGCGCGGGGAGCGGGCACGTGGCATCTCCTTGCTGACGGCGGTCCATGCCAGTGATGCGAAGACCCCCATACCCGCGATGTTCCTCGCCCTCTGGTCAGCGGGCATTGGTGACAAACCCCAGGCGCAGCGCTGGCTGGACGCAGCCGGAGGTCGCGTAGCGACCGCCCGCAGCGTTTACCTCAACCTGCTGTTCGACTACGTCCGGGCCGAAACCAACGGCCCAGCCGAGGACGCGCTCCGGCACGCCGGCGCCATACTCGACATCCGTACCGGCGCCTGGCGAATGCGCCAGGCGCGTTCGCACCTGCTGAGCGCGCAGGGGCTGCGTGAGGCAGCCCTGCGCGAGATCCAGCAGATCGAAGTGCGCGACCTCGGCCACCGCAAGCTGGAGTTGGTCATCGCCGACCGCGCCTCGCTCGGGGATGTCGCGGGGGCGCAGGCACAACTCGACGCGCTTCGCCCGCAGGTACGGGACACGGCGGCGTTTGCGTTCCTCAGCGGGCGGGTGGCGTGGAGCCGCGAGGACTTCGAAGCCGCCCATGCCTTCTTCGAGCAGGCCGCCGCACTCGCGTTCGATACCGCACGCGCCGACCTGGAACACCGCGCCCTGGCCAACCAGGCCGCCATCGATGTCATCCACCGACGCGACACCGAGGCCATCGAGCGCCTGGAGCGAGCGCGCAGTCGGCTCGACCGCAACAGCCAGCTCATCTCGGAGCTCGACCTCAGCCTGTTCCTGGCCGAACTGCATGCGGACGCAGGTCGAGCGGAACACGTCCAGCGGGAACTCGAGCGTGCTCGGGTGGCGGCAGCCACGGCGGACGCGCCCTTCCTGCAACAGGTACTTGGGTTGGTGGAACGCCGTCTGCAGCCGCTGGAAACCCAGTCGCCTCGGCCACCGCGCGCGGGCGAGGACTACGAGGCACTCTGGCAGGCGCGCCTGGCCTTCAACCGTGGCGACACCGACAGTGCCCGCAGCTGGCTGACCGACGCCACCCGCCGCGGCATCCTGCGTACCCGCTTCATCGACGAGGCGCGCTGGCTCGCGGCTGAGCTGGGAGAGCCGGTGCCGCCGGGCGAAGCGATGGACCCGCCCTATCCGCCCATCTCGCGCGCCGTGCTGCGCCGCGCCGTGCGCGAAGCCTTGGCGGCCAAGGGCCAGGATCCCGGCCCCCTTCGGCCCTAGATCCACACCCCCTGTCAGGCAACCCAACATTGGGAACCATGAAACTCAAACCATTGATCTACCGCAAAATATTGCACGCAATGCAGGCGTAAGCCGGACCAGATGTTGCCGTCAGGCACCGTCAGCCGTGAAGTTCGAGACTGCTTCCACCGCACCGCTCCCGGTGCCCTCGAAGCAGCCCGCCGTCATGACCTCCTGGCACCGCCTCCGCCGCGCCGCGAACCCGTCCCAACTGGTCCTTGCGCTGATGATCGGTCTCTCGGCCTGGACCGCGACGGGAGAGGGCCATACGCCGCGTCCGCCGAGCGAAGACACTGCCTTGCCGCCCGTGTTCGGGCGGGAACAGGTCACCGAGTCGCCCACAGGTCCCAGGCCCGAACGCCTTGCGACAGGACATGCGCACTGGCAAGCACCGCTGCCGTGAGTGTCGCGCCCGACCGCATCCCCCCGCAGACTCCGAGCAGATGCCCGTGAACCCCAGCCAGATCGAACTCGTGCGACGCACCCACGCTCAGGTCGAAGCGGTTGCGGGGCAGGCGGGCAGCGCGTTCTACCGCCATCTGTTCCAGCTGGAACCTGCGGCACGAGCGCTGTTCGCCGCCACGGAGGCGGACCAGGGCCGAAAGCTGATGGACATGATCGCGAGCCTGGTGGAAGCGCTTGAAGCGCCAGCCCGCTTCTACGCGCTGTGCCACGACCTCGGCAATCGCCATGCGTGCTATGGGGTGGCCGAAGCGCACTACGATGCAGTCGGCACCGCTCTGTTGCGCACCCTGCGCGAGCAGCTGGGGCCAGGGTTCGCAGGCCCGGTCGAAGAAGCCTGGGCCGCGCTCTACGGCGAGATCGCCGAAACCATGATGGCCGCACCCGGGCTGAGCCTCGCGGGCGAGACGGTCGGGCAGTGACGGACGCGCGAACCCTCCTGCGTGCGCCACGTCCTGAGGAGCTGCCGGCGCTGGAGGCCATGGTGCTTGCCCTGTACGCGGAGGACAGTCCGGGCGAGCCGATGGACGCGGGAAAGATCCGCCGCACGCTGAGAACCCTGGAAGCCCATCCGGACAAGGGCCGCGTGCGCCTGATCGAGGTCGACGGGGCCTGCATCGGCTACCTCATCCTGATCGACTTCTGGAGCAACGAGTATGGCGGTGACCTGCTCACCCTGGACGAGCTTTACCTGCGCCCCGAGTGGCGCGGCCGCGGCTTCGGACGCGCCGTGATCGAGCACCTCGTGGCGACCCTGCCGCAGGCGGCAGTCGGGCTGCAGCTCGAGGTCTCCCCGCAGAATCCGCGCGCGGCGTCGTTCTACCGGCGCCTGGGCTTCCGCCCGATGCGCAACCGTCCACTCGTGCGCCTGCGCTGAGGAGCGAAAGCCCATGCGAAACGCCCGCCCCGCGCGCGGCCAGCGTCGTGACGAAGCCACCCAGCGTTTGGCGAACGGCGGCTACACCGACGCCGAACTGGACGCCGCCCTGCTGCGCTCGCAACGGTCCGATCCGCTCGCCGTCGCCCTGCGCCTCCTGACCCTGGGCCTGGTGTACGGCGTGCTGGCACGCGCCGTGGCGGCCGGGTTGGCATCGCCCTATCTGCTGCTTCCGATGTTGGCCGAATTGCTCCTGATCTTTTGGCTGGGTTGGCTGCTGTCGCGCAGCGTGGTGCGGTGCCCGGCCTTCCGGCGCAGCGCGGGATCGGGTCTAGGCGTGGCGGTCTGGAGCGCGCTGATCCTTGCCGTTGCCCTGGGCTGGGTGGCCTGGGATCCGCTCGCCGGCGAATTCAGCCTGCAGGACCTCAAACCGCGGGCTGCGGCAGCCTTCGACACGACCCTGCAGCATGGCCTGCACTGGGCCCTGCTGGCGATGCTCGTCGGGTTGCTCGCAGCGACCGTCGGCGAGGTCGCCGCCTGGCGCCGCAGCGGCGGTGTGTTCGTCTGGACGTCGATCACCACCGCAGGGACACGCATCGGCCTTCTCGTCCTGCTGGGAATGGTGGCCGCGCTCGCTGCGGGTTTCCTCGCCCCGCTCTGGCAGGGATCGGGTCTCGGAGCCTGGCTCGACCAGCGCCTCGCCTGGCTGGTCTGGTCGATCCTGCTCGTTCTGGACCTCGGCGTGGTCGTGGTGCTGGCCCTGATGCACCGCGACCTGCGTCGCCGTGCCGGACTGTAGTACGACTGTCCTGCCCCGCCGTCACCTGACCGAACGCAAGCGGTCTTCGTATCCGAGGCGGCCTCAGCGCGTCGTCGCTGTCGCCCCCCTACGACGCCACCTTGCGCCGTGCCTCGGGCTCCTACCTCCGGCGCCATGTCGGCACAGTTCGTGGCGGACAGAACGCCCACCTCCCATCCCCTCGAATGCCTGCTAGGCCCATCGTCCCGCTGGGCTCGGCGCCGTCCAGCCGCGGCGCTATCCCGGATCGACCAAAGCGATCTCGACCCGACGGTTGTGCTTGCCCTGGTTGGAGATCTTCAGCACGCGGATCGCCCCGATCTCGGCCGTGTTGCGCACGTGCGTGCCGCCGCAGGGCTGCAGGTCGATGCCGGGGATGCGCAGCAGGCGGATGCGGCCGGCGCCGCGCGGCGGCGAAACGCTCATCGTCTTGACCAGTTCGGGCTGGGCATCGAGCTCGGCATCGGTGATCCAGACCGTCTCGGTGTCCACCGCGCGCGCGATCAGGGCATTCGTCTCCGCTTCGATCCGGGCCGCGTCCAGCAGGGCCGGGTCGATGTCGAAATCGAGCCGGGCGCGGTCCTCGCCGATGTTGCCGCCGGTGACCGGCGCCACCACCACGCAGGACATCACGTGCAGGGCGGTGTGCATGCGCATCAGCCGGTGCCGCCGCGCCCAGTCCAGCTCGAGGCGGACGGGCGTGCCGACCTTCGGCAGGTTCGCCTCGGGCGCGAGCAGGTGGCGGACCCGCTCCGGCGTCTCGCCCTTGCGCGTATCCACCACCTCGATGCGCTGGCCATCGGGCAGGACCACCCAGCCACGGTCGCCGGGTTGGCCGCCGCCGAGCGGGTAGAAGATCGTGCGGTCGAACTCGAGCCCGGCCTCGCCCACGGCGGCGACCACGGCATCGGCCTCGCGCAGGTAGGCGTCTTCGCGGAACAGCAGATGGCTCATGCGGATTCCGACGCAGCGGGGCGGCGACACCGGGGACCAGACCCCGGCCCGGCGTCGCCGCCCGCTGTCGCTCAGTTCTCGAAACCGTCCTCGAACACCGCCTCGGGCAGCGGCACGACGTTCAGCGTGGTCAGCTGCGCACGGGAGGCGCGATCGGCGTTGTGGTGGTGCAGGCTGAGGATGGTTGGCACCGGCCGCGCGGTGAAATCGTAGGTCAGCTCGATGCCCGATCCAGCCACTGCGATGGCTGCATTGGCCAGCTGACCCTGGATCGAAAAGCCCGGCGTGAACGATGCCGTGACGCTGTCGATGGGCAAGCTGAAGTCGCTGTCGCGCTGATACGTCACAACGGTCGCCCGCACCGCCCCGCCGCCGTACCTCGGCCAACCGTTGTCGGAGAAGGCGCTGTTGTCGAGCATGATGGGCATCGACAGGACGTTGTTGCGCAGCAGCATCGAATCGCCGTCGGCGCCATGCACGTAGTTCAGCGGTTGAAGGAAGCTGAAGCTCCGCCCGTCCACCAGCGGCACGAAGCTGACGAAGAACTGGTCCGAAGCGCCCGAACCGTAGAACCAGACGTAATCGTCGGTGCCATCGTCGTCGACATCGAGGTAGACCTCGACGAACAGGTCGCGCGGCGTGGTCCATTCGCCGTGCATCGACAGGCCCAGGAACATCAGCAGTTCATCCGGGCCCCCA
>JANJTY010000106.1 GCA_024710865.1 Lysobacteraceae bacterium
CAGCCGCGACCGCAGCTTCGATCCACCCGGTTCGCCGGACGCAGCGGTCGCGGCTGAAGCCGCTCCTACGAAAGAGCCCGGTCGCCGCTGAAGCCGCTTCTACGCAGGCCAGCCCGGGCGGAGGGGCGATGTTCGACAGCGACCCGCGTTCCGCCGCACACTTCGCACCTTCCTTCCGCGCACTCAGTCCGTCCATGCGCCTGCTTGCCCTGTTGCTCGTCCTGACCCTGTCCGCCTGCGGCTTCCAGCCGCGCAAGCCCTTCGTGCTGCCGCCGGAGCTGAGCCCGCTTCGGATCGAGGTCGTCGATCCCTTCAGCCCGCTGCAGCGCAACCTGGAGCAAGCCCTGGCCGGAAGCGGAACCGTGACGGTGGCGCGGGAGGGCGGGCCCGTCGGCGCGGTCCTGCGCGTGCCGGTGGACCAGGCGCGCCTGGCGCCGCTGATCGTGGGCCAGACCGGTCGGGTGCAGGAGTACGTGCTGACCCATACCGTCGAGTTCGAGCTGATCGACGCCGGCGGCAAGCCGATCGTTTCGCGCCAGCGCATCGAGCTGCAGCGCGAATTCCTGTTCGACAGCATTGGTGCCGCCGGTGCGCCCGGCGAACAGGAACTGATCACGCGCGAACTGCAGCACGAAGTCGTGCAGGCCATGCTGCGCCGGCTGCGGGCCGCGCTGCAGTAGCGCCTCGCGCCGCTGTCCCCATCCGCGGCCCTGCCCCCGCGTGGCCGGTCCGCCGCATCCGTCCAGGCTGGGACCACGGTCGCGGCGGTCAGCGGACAACGAGAGGCACGGATACGCCGGGCGCGGGATTCGGCCCTGTCCCATCGCAGCGAGGAACCGCTCATGTCGTCCACCTGCCGAACCTTCCTGGTCTGCCTCGCATTCACCTTGCCGATCCTCGCATCCGCCCAGGGCGTCGCGGATGCTCCATCCAATCCCATCCGCGACACCCTGCAGCCGATCGCGCTGTCTGAGGGGCGCCTTGACGGACCGGCGGCCGACGCATTGCTGGCGCGCGCCGGCGCAGCGCAGTACGTCCTGATCGGCGAGGACCACGGCCTGGCCGAGAGCTCCGAAATCGCCGCTGCGCTGGCGCGCGCGCTGCGTCCGCAGGGCTTCAACGTGCTGCTGGCCGAGGTCGGGCCCTTCGCCGCCGGCGAGATCGAAACGCTGGCGCGCGCTGGAGACCGTGACGGTCTGGACGCGCTCTACCGCCAGGCGCCATTCTCGATCCCGTTCTTCTGGTTCGCCGAGGAGTTCGAGTTCGCGCGCGCCGTGGTGCAGGGCGAGCCGGACGGCGCCATCTGGGGCATCGACCAGGAATTCATCCTGTCGCCGCAGCTGCACCTGTCGCGCCTGCGCGCGATGGCGCGCAGCGAGGTCGAGCTGGCCACGGCCGTGGCCCTGGCCGAGTCCGAGCAGCGCAGCCTGGAGGCCCTGTTCCGGACGCGCGATCCAGCGTCGGCACCCCTGCTGATGTTCGCACCACCATCGAGCTTGGACGATCTCGCCGCCCACTTCGGGCAGCAATCCGACGCCGCCGCCCGCATCCAGGCTTTGCGCGAGAGCCAGGCCATCTACAGCTTGTTCAACACCGGGCAGGGCCATGAGAACAACCGCCAGCGCGCCGAACTGATGCGGCGTCAGCTGCGCGAGCGGATCGAGACCGCCGTGCGTGACGGCGGCGCGGAACCGCGCCTGATCGGCAAGTTCGGCGCCAACCACGTGCAGCGCGGTTTCTCGCCCATGCACGTGTCCGACATTGGAAACGCCCTGGCCGAGCGCGCCGCCTGGCAGGGCAGGGAGAGCTTCCACCTGCTGTTGATGCCGGTCTCGGGCAGCAAGAACATGGCCCTGCCGTTCACCGGCCTGGAAGCGGCCTCGGTGCCGATCGCCTGCGAGCGCCTCGCGCCCTACGACGCGCTCTGCCGCGCCGCCGGCGAGGTGGAGGGATGGCGCTACGTCGATCTCACCGCGCTGCGTGCAAACCTTGGCGCGGTGCTCGCGCTCGATCCGAAGCTGCTTCCCGCCGTGCTCGGATTCGACGCGGCGATCTTCATCGGCCAAGCGCGTCCGGCCACGCATGTTCCGGGCAACCTCGAACTGTTCGAGGTCAAGGCGGCGGAATAGGACGGACCGAGGCTGTGACCGGCGAATTCAATGGATCAGGGCGCATCCAGGCCCCGTCGGTTCCGCGTCTACCGCTGCTTGAACCGACCGTCGCCAGGCAGGATCCGGCCGCACCATCCCCGTACGTCGCCTCACGCCGCGTGGCCAAGGAGGCGAAGTTGCGCAGCCTGTGCCGCGCCTAGCGCGCCGCGCTGGCCGCCACGCCCTCGAAGCGCTCGCGCACATCGGCCGAGGGCGGGTGCGACTCGACCAGCGCGGCGGCGCGCTGCAGGGCGTCCTGCGCCAGCGCCGGATCGGCTTCGGTGGCAGCCTCGATCACCGCGAGCCACGCGTAGAGCAGGGCGTCCTGCGACGCGCCTTGTGCGTCCGCGGCCGCTCCGGCCAGTTCACGCGCGCCGGCGATCCGTGCCGCACCGCTCGCCAGATGCACGGCCAGCGCCTTCAGGCGCAGCGAGGGCGTGGCACTGCGGGCGAGATCCTGGGCACTGACCGATCCCGCATCCTCCAGCCAGCGTTGCGCCTCGGTGGCATCGCCACGCTGGCGTGCGACCTCGCCCAGGCGCCAGCGCAACTGCTGCGCGAGCGAATGGCGCCCCTCCGCGCCCAGCGCCTTCAGCCGTGCCTCGGCATCGCGCGCCAGAGACGCCTCGCTCTCGCGCTGGCCGAGGCGGGACGCGGCGGCCAGCGCCTGCTCGTTCGCCAGCAGCACCTCGCGCCCGGATTCACCCCAGCGCGCCACCAGCTTCGGCAGCAGGGTGTCGGCCAGGGTCAGCGCTTCCGCGCTGCGATCGAGCGAAACCAGCACGCGCAGGCGCACCAGGTCGACCAGGTCGACCTGCGCGTCGCTTTCCGCGCCGGCCTGAGTCGCGCGCGCCTCGTCCAGCAGCGGGAGCGCCTCATCGAACCGTCCGCGCTGGCGCAGGATGTCGCCGAGGCCATAGAGCCCGCGGGCGATCGCGACGTTGCCCGGCGGATAGACCGCGCGCGCGATCGCCAACGCCTTGCGCTCGTAGGCCTCGGCCTGGTCGAGTCGACCCAGCATGGCCGATACCGCAGCCAGATTTCCGAGCTGGCTGATGCTGGACGCAGAGGCCGCGTTGCCCAGGCGCTCCTCGTAGGCGTAGGCCTCCTGCATGTGGGCCAGTGCCTCCGGCATGCGGTCGGTGACGTAGGCAAGATGGCCGCGTGAGGCGGCCAGGCGTCCGTGCAGGTCGAGCGCCTCAGGTTCGATCGCGCCGATCTCGGCCTCGGCGGAGTCCTGTGCCGCCCGAGCGTCGGCGTAGGCGCCAAGCTGGATCGCGGCATACGCATTCTGCAGGTGCGCCGAGGCACGCGCGCGACGCGACTCCTCGTCCTGGCCGTCCACGACCAGGCGCAGGGCTTCGGCCGCGTGGCGCTTGATCGCCTCGAACTCGCGCGTCTCCACCGCGAGGCGCATATGCTCCAGCGCGACATGCGCTCGAACGCGAGGCTCGAAGGCCGCTTCGCCGTGTCGGGCGAGCAGGGCGTCGGCATCCGCGAGCGTGGCGCGCGCGTCCTCCAGTTCACCCAGCGAGCGCTGCACGTCGGCCACGGTCGCCATCAGCTCCAGACGCAGCGAGGGCGGCAGCGCCGCGTCCTCGCGCACCCGCTTCGCCGCCAGCCGGAACACCTCGCCGGTATCGCGCAGGGTGCCGCCGGGGCGCAGCGGGTCGGCGGCGGTGAACAGGGACAGCAGGAATTCGCGCGCGGCGGTGGCGCGGGTGGCTTCCTGGCGTGCGCGCTCGGCCTCGGCGCGCGCGATGGCCGACTGCCACAACGTGGCGGCGACGCCGGTAGTGATGCTCAAGACCAGCAGGAGGCCGAGCGCTGCGGCGACCTGGTGTCGCCGCACCCACAGCGCGAGGCGGCGCATGGGGCCGTGCCGAGCCGCCAGGACCGGGCGCTGGTCGAGCCAGCGCCGCAGGTCCTCGCCGAGCGCGGCGGCATCCGGATAGCGGCGCGCGGGATCCGGATCGAGCGCCTTCAGGAGCACCGCATCGAGATCGCCGCGCAGCTGGCGCGCGAACAGCGGGCGCTGCTCCGCGGCCAGCGCGTTCGTGCCCTGCGCCGCGCGCGAGGGACGGCGCGTGACGGGATCGGCGCCGCCGGCCGGCTGCGGCAGGCTGCCGGTCAGCAGCTGGAACAGCACCGCACCCAGGCCGTAGACGTCGATCGCGGTGCCGCTGTCCTCGCCGCGGAACTGTTCGGGTGCGGCGTACTGCGGGGTGAAGGCGCGCGCCGCGGTGGCAGTGGCCTCGCCCGCGGCCGAGTCGTCCAGCAGGCGCGCGACGCCGAAGTCGAGCAGGTGCAGGCCGCCGTCGGCATCGACCAGGATGTTGCCGGGCTTGAGGTCGCGGTGCACGACGAGGCGGCGCTGGGCATAGGCCACGGCCTCGCACAGCTGCAGGCCGAGCTGCACGATGCGGCGCGGCAGCAGGCGCCGCTCGCGCACCCAGCTGTCGATGCGCTGGCCGTCGATGCGCTGCATCACCAGCCAGGGCGTGCCGTCCGGCAGCACGCCGGCATCGAGCAGGGCGGCGATGCGCGGGTGCGACAGGCGCGCCAGCACCGCCTGCTCGCGCAGGAAACGGCGCCGCCCGTCGGCCGCGAGCGCACCGACCGTGAGCAGCTTGAGCGCACCCTGCTGCACGCCGCCGGGAATCTCGCGTTCGGCCGCGTGGACCACGGCCATGCCGCCGCGGCCAAGCTCCGCGCCCAGGCGCCAGTCGCCGATCCGGCCCGGCACACCCGCTTCGGGCTCCGGCAGCGGCGTGTCCAG
>JANJTY010000125.1 GCA_024710865.1 Lysobacteraceae bacterium
TGGCGCCGGCCTCAGCGTGCGCGTCGAGCGCGTGCACGACCCGCGCGCGCGCCATCTGCGCCTGATCGTCAACGAGCGCGGCGTGCGCCTGACCGTGCCGCGCTGGGCCGCGCCGGGCGAGGCGCATGCCTTCGTCCAGCGCAACCAGGACTGGCTGCGCGGCCAGCTCGCGCGGCGCGCCGCGGCGACGCCGGCGGCTTCCGGGCTGGTTCCCTTCCAGACGGACAGCCTGCCGCTGCGCGGTGCCGCCGTGCCGCTGCAGTGGCGCGAGGGACGCTTTGCGCGCCTGGCCGCGACGTCGGATGGACTCGACCTGCAGTGGCCCGAGCGCGGAACGCCGGTCCAGGCCGCGCGCCTGCTGCGCGAGTTCTACCTGGCCGAGGCGCGCGCCGACGTCGGGCGCTGGCTGCCGCGTTACCTCGCCGGCCTGCCGCGCGCGCCGGCGCAGTGGCGCATCCGGCCGCTGCGCTCGCTCTGGGGCTCGCTCAGCCCCGGCGCCGCGGTGTCGCTCGACCTGGCCCTGGTGCTGGGCCGGCCCGCCGCCTTCGAGTACGTGCTGGTGCACGAGCTCTGCCACCTGGTCCATGCCAACCACTCGCGCGCCTTCTGGCGCGAGGTCGAGGCGCGCTTTCCGCACTGGCGCGGCGAGCGCGACTACCTGCGCGGCGAGGGCATGGGCCTCAAGCGCGACCTGGCCGCGCTGCTCGCGGTGGCCTGAGGATTCGCGCCGGCCGTGCCGAGGCCGGATAATCCCGGCCCCGTCCCGATCCTGCCTTGCCCATGCGCATCGTCCATACCCTGTTCTCGCAGGGCTTCGCCGGCTCCGAGCGCTCGACCGCGGAGGCCTGCAACGCGCAGCGCCGCGCCGGACACGAGGTCCTGCTCATCGTGCGCCGCAGCCACCGCGGCCGCGCCGGCGCCAGCATCCTCGACCACATCGATCCCGGCGTGCAGGTGGCGGTGGTCCCGAACCGCTTCTTCACCGCGCGCGCCCTGCGCCGCGCGCTCGATGCCTTCCAGCCCGACCTGATCCACACCCACCTGCGCCGCTCGACCCGCCTGGTCGTCGGGCTTAAGCCCGCGGCGGCCACCATCGCCACCCTGCACCTGCATGTGAACGGGCCCGAGTACCTGCAGCTCGATGGACTGATCTGCAACGCGCACTGGCAGAAGCGCGACATCCCGGCGGACTGGCCGGGCTTGGTGTTCAAGATGCACAACTCGCTGGTGCCGCAACCGCGCCTCAGCCCCGAGGAGCGCCGCGCCCTGCGGCAGGAGCTGGGCGTGGCCGAGCACGAGTTCCTCGTCGGTGGGGTCGGGCGCCTGGCGCACAGCAAGGGCTGGGACCACCTGCTCGCCGCCTTCGCCCGCGCCGCGCTGCCGGACGCCAGGCTGATCCTGTTCGGCGAGGGCCGCGAGCGCGCGCGACTGGAGAAGCTCGCGCCGCCGAACGCCTCGCTGCCCGGCCACCGCAAGGACATCAAGCGCCTGTACCAGGCCTTCGACGTGTTCGTCTGCCCGTCGCGGCGCGAGCCGCTGCCGCGCACCATGCTGGAAGCCTACGACGCCGGCACGCCGGTGATCGCCTCCAGCGCCGACGGCTGTCACGAACTGATCGAGGCCTACGGCGGCGACGAGTTCCCGATCGGCGACGTCGAGGCGCTCGCCGGGCTGCTGCGCAGGCACCACCGCGAGCGCCCGCCGCGCACGCGCATCGACCTCTCCGCCCACCACATCGAGAACGTCACGCGCGACTACCTCGCTGCCTACGCCGCGCTGGTGGCGCGCAAGCGCGGCGCGCCCTCGCCGTCCTAGGAGCGGCCCCCGCCGCGAGCGCAGCGTCGCTCCGGACGCTGCCTCGGCACACACCGGGTCGAGGCTGGAGCCCTCCGGCGCCAGCTTCCGGCGCGGCCGAGCCCTACTCGCAGGTTTCGAGTACGGGCGGGGGCAGCTCGCCGGCTTCGAAACTGGAGCGGTGGATCACGTCCGGGTCGAAGCCGGGGAAGGCCGAGGACGGCACGCAGACGCAGGCGCTGGCGGTGTACGGCCCGCGCACCGGGGTTCCCTCCACGTCGTAGAGCCCGGCGACGCGGTAGCGCCAGGTGCCCGGGGCGGGCGCCTGCAGGGCGACCAGGGTCGGAGCCGCGGCCACCGCATCGATGTCGGCGAAGTCGTTGCTGCTGACCCGCACCTCGTCCACGTACCAGCCTTCGCCGGTCACCAGCATGTCGCTGCCCAGGTTCAGGCGGATGCCGAGGTCCTGCCCGATGTAGGCCGACACGTCGTAGTTGAGCGTGCCGCTGAAGTCGCCCGAGCGCCGGTCGAGCGTCTGGAAGGCGCCGCCGTCGCCGTTCACCAGGACGTTGGCGAAATCGAAGCCGGGCTCGGTCGCGATTCGGGTGGTCAGACTGAGGCTGGCGCCGAGCGCGCCGGAGGGCAGGGGTATCGCGGCGATCAGGTCGAGCGATTCGTCCTGCTCGACCAGGTTGGGCACGAAGTAGGCCGGGTCGCCGCTGTCGGGATTGGCGGCGGAACTCCACTGCGGCGAGCCCGACCAGCGGCTGTTGGCGCCGGCCGCGAGCGGCTCGCTGGCATCGTCCAGGAACAGCTCGGTCTCGAAGCGGCCGCGCTGCAGGCGGTAGCCGCCTGGATCGAGCGCGCCGCCGCCCGGAGAGGCATAGGACCACTCCAGTCCGAAGGCGTTGGCCGGCGCGACCGCGCAGCCGGCCGCGTTGGGCGCCTCGGCGTCGACGATGACGGGATCGTCGGGCTGGCCCAGCGACGGCAGCGGAAAGGCCACGGCGCGGAGCAGGAAGGGCATGCGCAGGCGCTGCTGGCTGGGACCGTGGTCGGCGCTGACGAACCAGGTCAGCAGGCTGTCGGCGGCCAGCCCGGCATCGCCCTGGATGCCGACCTGCACGCGGAAGCTGGCCGCGCCGTTCGCGGGCACCGTGACCTGGGTGATGGCCTCGTCGCCGACCAGCGGCAGGAAGCGGATCGATACCGCGGCGTGGTCGGCCAGCCGGTCGTTCTGCACCGACAGGGTCCAGACGCCGCCGCCCTGGCCGTCGATGTCCTCGATCGTCACCACGCGCTCGCGCAGGATCTCGCGCCCGGCGCCGATCGCCTCGACCTCGCCGAAGCTGGCGGTGGGCAGGGGCACGATGGCATTGCCCGCGGCATCGAGCGGCACCGGCAGGTCGCCGGGCGGCGCGCTGAACTCGTCCGGCAGCAGGTCGAACAGCAGGGTGGGCGAGGTCATGATGGCGTGCGCCTGCAGCGCCGCATCCACGTCAACCAGGCCGGCGCCGACGTCCTGGATGCTGTAGCCGAGGCTTGGCGCATCCGGGTCTGGATCGCCCAGGCCGGTGCGCAGCGAGGTGGCGGTGTTGGTCAGCAGGGCGCGCACCAGGGTCTGGGCGCGGAAGCGCTTGCTGCGGTAGTCCGCATCATTCAGGTCGACGCTGTCGTAGCCCAGCGCGCGCACGCGCTGGCGCAGCAGCGCGGCGGCGCCGGCCACGTGCGGCGAGGCCATGCTGGTTCCATTGGCCGTGGTGTAGCCGCTGGGGTTGGCCATGCCGATGCCGGCATCGACGTTGCCGGTCGGCGTGGTGGCCGCCAGGATGGCCTGGCCGAGGCCGGCCACATCGGGCTTGATGGTGCGATAACCGCCGTTGGGGTGCGCATTCGGCCCGCGCGAGGAGAAGGCCGAGACGGCGCCGGTGAAGGCCTCCAGCGCCACCGAGGCGCTCACCCGCAGCGGCAGGCGCGAGACGCTGCCGTGGCCGGGACTGCCCGCGCCCAGCATCAGGTCCTTGAGGTAGGCGCCATCCTCCGGCGCGATGGTGAAGGCGGGAACGCCGTTCAGCACCGCGACCGCGGTGGCGCTGGTCACGTCGCTGATCAGCAGGATCGCGCTCGGGTTCAGCGCGGCGACCGGGTTGATGATCTGGGCGAAGGTGCCGGTGCCACCCTCCAGCAGCGCGATGCGCCCGGTGACCTGGGCGGGAATGCTGGCCTCGTCGCGGTCGACCAGCACGTAGTGGGCCGAGACCGAGCCACCGGGCAGGTCGCCGCCGCCGGCGACGCCGAAGCTCTTCAGGCCGGCGCGTTCGCCCGGCGCGAGCAGATTGGCCGACGAGGCCGCGCCGGTCTCGGCCGCGGGCGCGGCGGCGAGGCAGGCCGAGGCGGTGTCGGCGCAGGCGTCGGCGGCGGTTTCGCCCGCGGCCAGCACGTCGCTGCCCGAGGTCGAGCCCGGGTCCAGCGCCGAGGCCACGCAGATCACCAGGCCGCCGACGCAGGGCGCGCCGACCGTGGCCGCGCCGGGCCCGTCGTTGCCGGCCGCGGCCACCACCACCACGCCGCCCGCCAGGACCGCGGTGTTGGAGACGCGCGCACTGGGCGAGGCCGGGTCGGTGCCGCCGCCGAGCGAGAGGTTGATCACGTCGGCGATGGGCTTGGGCGTGGCGAGCGGCACGCTGCCGCCGTCGCCGCTGCCGGTCAGCACCACGGGCGAGACCGCGTCCTCGATCGCCAGCTCGATATCGCCCGGGCAGTTGCCGCTGGCGGCGCAGACCGGCCAGCCCATCAGCTGCACCTGCGGCGCCACGCCGTGCATGGCGACGCCGCCGGGCGTCGGGCCGAAGGGCGCGCCCAGGCTCGGCATCACCGCCGGCGTGTCGCCATCGACGAGGTAGCCGCCCGCGGTGCTGGACACGTGCGTGCCGTGGCCGTGGTCGTCCAGCGTGGTGGCGCCGCCGAGGTTGTACCAGTACAGCACCTTGGCGTTGGCGCTGGCGTCGGTCAGCGGCGGACGCTGCGGCAGCGGCGTGCTGCTGCCGGAGCCGCCCAGCATCGGGTGTTCGTAGTCCATGCCCGAATCGATCACGCCGAGCACGATGCCCTGGCCCTCGAAGCCGTCCACGGGCACCAGGGCGGGTCCGTTGCCGTTGTCGCCGGAGGGACCGAGCTCCTCGCTCGCGCCGTAGACCGCGGCGCGGCGCAGCGCGCGCGTGGGCTGGCTGCCGAGCAGGTAGTCGACCGAGTCGGCCAGGTGCAGCCGGGTCGGCGCGATCGGCGTGACCGCGCGCAGGCCGGGCGCGCCGCGCAGCTCGGCCACGCGCGATTCCGGCACGAAGGCGACGAAGCCGTTGAGCAGATGGCTGAAGCGGTACTCGATGCGGTGCGCGACGCCCTCGGTTTGCACCGCCTTGCTGCGCAGCAGGATGGGAAGGTCGCGGTTGCCCAGGGCGGCCAGGACGGCGTCCTGTTCCCGCGCCAGCGCGCGGTGATGCTGCAGGGCGCGCTGGCGCTTGGCCTCGCCCGTCAGCAGCTTGACCCCGGGCAGGGCCGAGAAGGCAGGCGTCGCATCCAACTCGACCAGCACCGGCACCAGCGGTTCGCCGACGCGCCTGGAGAAGTCGGCGATGCCCTCGGCCAGGCTGTCGATGGCCTGCGCGGGCGCGATACGCAGCGGCTCGGCTGCACGTTCGGCGCCGGCCTGCGCGGCAGGCAGGGCGAGGGCCAGGGCGATGGCGGCAGCGACAGGACGGAGCATGGCGTGACCTCGTGGCGATGGACGCGGACGCCGACACGGCGCCCCATCCCAGCCTGCGCGTGGGCAGGTCACGCGTGAACGCGTCGATTCCCCCACGGGCGGCGGGGGAAAACCCCCACGCATGCGTGATGACGAGCGTGCTTGGCGTCGTGCCAAGGGCGGACAAGGTCCGCGCTACGCAGGCATCAGTCCAGCAGGCCCTTGCGCAGGGCGTAGCGCACCAGCTCGGCGGTGTTGCGCACGCCGATCTTGTCGAGCACGCGCAGGCGGTGGTTCTCCGCAGTCTTGGGACTGACCTCGATGCGGCGCGCGATCTCCTTGGTGGTGAGGCCCTCGACGATCAGGTGGAAGACCTCGCGCTCGCGCGGGGTGAGGCTGCCGTAGGGATCTTCCAGGTCGCGGTCGGGGCGCTGCAGCTGTTCGGCCAGGGCCTTGGCGGCGAGCGCGCCGAAGTGCGCGCGCCCCGCGGCCAGCTCGCGGATCGCCTCGATCAGCTCGCTCGTGGCGCTGTCCTTGGCGAGGTAGCCGGAAGCCCCGGCGCGCACCGCATGCACCACGTATTCCTGTTCCTGGTGCATGGTCAGCACCAGCACGCGCACCTCGGGCACGGAGTCGCGCAGGCGGCGCACCACTTCGATCCCGCCCAGGCGCGGCATGGACAGATCGACGATCGCCACGTCCGGGCGCAGGCGCTGCGCCAGCTCCACCGCCGCCACGCCGTCGGCGGCCTGCGCCACGACCTGGCAGGCGCCGCTGGCATCGAGCGCCGCCACCAGGCTCTCGCGCACCAGGGTGTGGTCGTCGGCGATCAGGACCCGGATCGGGCGCAGCGACATGTCGGCTCGGCGGTGGCGGCAGCGCGGCCAGTGTAGCGCCTGCGCCGTCTCCGCCCGCGGCGCGTCAGTCGCGCGCCGTCGACAGCGGCAGCGCCAGGCGCAGGCGGCAGCCCTCGCCCGGCCGCGAGTGCAGCTCGAAGGCGCCGCCGTACAGGCGCAGGCGCTCGCGCATGCCGCCGATGCCGGCGCCGGGACTGGCCAGCACCCGCTCCGGATCGCAGCCGCGGCCGTCGTCCCAGACCGTGAGCTGCAGGGTGCCCGCCTTGTGCACCAGGCGCAGCAGGGCCTGGCGCGCATCGGCATGGCGCACGACATTGGTCAGCGCCTCCTGCGCGAGACGGAACACCAGGGTGCTGGTCTCGCCGTCGAGCGTGGGCAGGGCGCCGATCTCGATTTCGATCGCGGGCGCGCCGGCTTCGCCCAGGGTGCGCGCCAGCCAGCGCAGCGCGGCCTCCAGTCCGAGGTCGTCGAGCACCTGCGGGCGCAGCAGGCGCGAGAGCTGGCGGGTGTCTTCCAGGGTCTGCGCGCAGAGCAGGACCGATTCGGCCAGGCGGCGACGGCCCGCTTCGTCCAGATGCGGCTCCAGCAGGGCAAGCTGGTGCTTGAGCGCGGTCAGGTTCTGGCCGATGCCGTCGTGCAGCTCGCGCGCGATGCGGCGACGCTCTTCTTCCTGGATGCGCAGCACCGAGCGCGCCAGGCGCGAGAACTCGCCGCGATTGCTCTCGAAGCGCGCGAGCAGCTCGCGGTAGCGCGCCTGCAGCGACTCCAGCGCGGCCGGATCGACGGGCTCAGCCATCGCGCTGCGTCGCCTCCAGCGCGCGCACCAGCGGATCCGCGTCCAGCGTCGCCTGCTGCGGCGGCGGCAGCGACTGGCGCAGGCGCGAAAGCGCCGCGCGCGCGGCTTCCGTGCCGAGGTCCGCGGCGGCGGAATCGCCGGCGGCCGACAATGCCTGCGTCCCCAGCGCATGCAGCCGGAAGGCGGCCGCGAATTCCGCATGCGTACGCAGAATCGCGTCCGCCTGCGTGTGGATCGACAGCGCCTCCTGCAGGCGACCGCCGGCGAGCGCAGCCTGCAGCTGTCGTTCCAGCGCCGCCAGCTGCAGCGGCACATGACCCATACCTTCGGCCTCGAGCGCGACCGCCTGCGCATCGCCGTCGATCAGATCGGCCCAGAGCCGCAGCGCGCGCACGCCGGCGCGGGCGGCCAGGGCGTCCATCCCGTCGTCAGCGCTGGCACCTGCTTGCCGCCGCAGCATCGCGCCGAGCGCGCGCTGCTCGCTGCCGGCCTCGCGCAATGCCTCGGCCAGCCCTTCCAGCACACGGGTCGCTCCCTCGCTGTCCGAGGCGACCAGGTGCGCGCGGGCGCGCAGCAATCCGGCGTCGAGCAGGCCGCGCTGGTCCTCGCGCTCGCGGAACAGGGTCTCGGCGCGCTCGATCTGCTGCAGGGCTTCGTCGATCCGCCCCTGCACGATGGCCAGCTCGGCCAGGTTGCGGCGCGAGACCGCGGCCTCCTCCGCCAGCTGCAGGCGCTCGGCCCGCTGCAGCGAATCCTCCAGCAGGCGGCGCGATTCCTCCCAGCGCCCGCGCATGATCGCGAGCAGGCCGAGGTTCTGCGCCGCGCGCACCTCGCCGCGTGGATCCTCCAGCCGCGCATAGGCCTCCGCGGCCTGGCGCCAGAAGGCCTGGGCGCTGTCGTAGTCGCCCAACTGGTACTGCACGAAGCCGATGTCGATGGCGTTCTCGGCCGCGCCGTGCGCATCCCCGCCCAGCTCGCGCTGGCGCAGGCTGCGGCGGTAGGCCTCCAGCGCCGCGGCGTAGTCGCCGCGCTCCTCCGCGATCAGGCCCAGCTCGCGTTCGATCGCGGCCAGGCTGGCGCGGTCCTCCAGCGCCTCGGCGTGACCGCGCGCTTCCTCCAGCAGCGCCGCCGCCGCGTCCAGCTCGCCGCGAAAGGTCGCGAGCTGGGCCAGGTTGCGCAGGCTCGACGCGATCCCGCGGCGGTCCTCCAGGCTGCGGCGCAGGCGCAGGGCGTGCTCGTACTGCTCGGCCGCGTCGGCGCTCTGCCCGAGCCGGGCGTAACCGATGCCGAGGGCGTTGGCGGTTTCGGCTTCGCCGAAGGGGTGCCGGCCGCGCTTGAACAGCACCAGGGCGCGCAGCAGGTACTCGTCCACCGCGCGGCGCGCATCGCCGCTCAGGATGGCGTACTTGCCGAGCAGGAACCAGGCGCGCGGATCGTCGCCGTCCTGCTGCACCAAGGCCTGCAGGCGTTCGATCGCGGCCGCGTGCTCGCCGCGCTCGCCCAGCAGCTGGGCCAGGCGCAAGGCGGTGGCAAGGTCGCCCGGCCGCGTCGCAAGCCGCACTTCGAGCGCCGCGGCGCCATCCGCGGCTGCGTCCTGCGCCAGTTCGGCCAGGGCGGCGGCCTGCGCGGCCAGGCCGGGCCACGGTCCGTGCTGCAGGGCGTTCTGGGCGGCCTGCGCGGCTTCGGATCGATGGCCGGTCTGCAGCGCCGCATCCGCCAGTTCCAGCCACGCGGCGGCATAGGTCGCCTCCGTTGCCAGCGCCGCGCGCAGCTCGGTCAGGGCCTGCGCCGGTCGACCCGCGCGGCGCAGCTCGAGCGCGCGGCCGAAAACCGCCCATGCAGCGTCCTGCGCCGGCAGCATGTCGGCAGCGAAGACCGCCGGCGGAACTTGGGCCTGGCCCAGACGCTGGCCGAAGTCTCGCGTCGCCGCCAGCAGGCTGGCGGACTCCTCGCCCTCCAGCCTGCGCGTGCCGCTACCCGTGCGCCAATCGCCCACGATGCGGTAGCGTCCCTCAGCCGCCTGCAGCCGTACATGCAGCTGCTGGCGCGAGGGCACCAGGGCGGCGAGCGCCTCGGCGGCATCCCGCCCGGCCGCGGCTGGAAGTCCCAGTTGCGTCGCGGCCTGCTGGGTGCGCTCGCCATCGACCACGGCCAGATCGGGCAGCTCGGCCAGGCCCAGGCGCAGGTGCTCGACCGCCGCGGTCCAGGCCGGTTCGAGCTCGCCGCCGGCCGGCTCGGCCCAGACCAGCAGGCGGTCCGGCGGCAGGTTCGCCGGCGGCGGCGCCTGCCGCATCAGGGCCCAGGCCAGCAGCGCCAGCACCACCACGGCAGCCAGCGCGACGGCGCTGCGACGTCCGGGGCGCAGGTCGCGCGGCACCCGCCGCGCATCGATGGCCTGGATCACCGCGCGCGCGTCGGCGAAGCGGTGCGCCGGGCGCGGCTGCAGCAGGCGCGTGACCAGGCGCGCCATCCAGGCCGGCAGCTCCGGGCGCAGCCGATCGACCGGCGGCGGCGTGTGCAGCATGCGCCGCGTCATCGACTCGGTCGGGGTGGCGCCGGCGAAGGCGGGTTGACCGGTCAGCATCTCGTGCAGCAAGAGGCCCAGCGCATAGAGGTCGCTGCGACCGTCGACGCGCTCGCCGCGCGCCTGCTCGGGCGAGAGGTAGTCGGGCGTGCCGACGATGGCACCGGTCTGGGTGAAGCCGCTGCCGCCGAGCGAACGGGCCACGCCGAAATCGGCGATGCGGGCGCGGCCCTCGGCATCGATCAGCACGTTCGAGGGCTTGAGGTCGCGGTGCACGATGCCGCAGGCGTGCGCCGCGGCGAGGCCCTCGGCCAGGTCGCGCGCGATGCGCAGCGCCTGTTCGGGCGGCAGCGCGCCGCGCTGGTCGAGCACGCGATCCAGGCCCTCGCCCTCGATCAGGTCCATGCTGATCAGCCAGCGCTCGCCGTGGCGCGCGATGTCGTGGATGCGTACCACGTGAGGGCTGGAGACCTGCCGCGCCAGCAGCAGCTCCTGGCGGAAGCGCTCGAAGGCCTCGGGACGGCTGGCCAGTTCGGCGCGCAGCAGCTTGATCGCCACCGGCACGCCGAGGGCGAGGTCGGTGGCGCGATAGACCACGCCCATGCCGCCGATGCCGAGCAGCGACTCGATGCGGAAGCGCTCGGCCAGCACCGTGCCGGGCGGGTAGTCGATGGCGGCGTGCAGGCCGGTGCGGGTCGGCGAGAGCGGCTCGTCGCCGGCGTTCATGCGCCCGCGCCCGCCTGCGCGGCCAATACGTCGTCCCAGGACCGCAGTTCGCCGAGGCGGGCGAGCGACTCGGCCTCGCGCCGTGCCGCGATCCAGAGCGCGGCGCGCTCGCTGAATGCGCGCAGCAGGTCGAGGTCGAATCCGGTCAGGGCCTCGCCCGGCGCGCGGCTGTCGGCATAGACCGCGCCGAGCAGGGTTTCGCCGTCGAGCAGGGGCAGGCAGAGCAGGCAACGCAGCCCGCCCTGCATCACCGAGGGGCGGGCAGCCAGGCCGGGATCGGCCTGCAGTTCGTTGACCAGCACCGGCGTGCGCCGTGCCATCGCGCGCTGCAGCGCGCCGACGCTGCCCACGAATTCGCGCCGCGACAGCGCCTGGGGCTCGACGCCGCGGGTCGCGGCCACGCGCAGGGATTCGCCCTCGCCCAGCAGCAGGAAGCCCCGCTCGCAGCCGGACAGCTCGCAGACCGCCTCCAGCGTCTCGCGCAGCAGGTCGGGAAGCCTGTCTTGCCGGGCCAGCACGTCGGTGCGCGCCAGCGACGCCTGCCGCAGGCGCTCGCCACGCTCGGCGCTGGCCTCGACCTCGCTGCGCTCGGCCAGGACGAGCTGGCAGGCGACATCGCCAAAGCGCAGCCAGGTCGGCAGCCGCAGCTCGGCCTCGTCAACGCGCCGGCCTTCGACGAAGCTGCCGTTCTTGCTGCCCAGGTCGCGCACCCGCCAGGTGTCTTCGCTGTGCAGCAGCTCGGCATGCCGGCGCGAGACCGAATCGTGATCGAGGCGCAGATCGCAGCCGGGCTCGCGCCCGATGCGCAGCGGCGCGTCCCCCGTCAGGTAGCGCAGCAGGGCAGGGCCATCGGGCAGGTGCGCGACGAAGCGGACGGGCATGCGCCCATCTTAGCCCGCGTGGCGCGGCTCAGAGCCCGTAGTCGCGCAGGTAGCCGATGCTGAACTTGAGCGTGGCGGCGCCGGAGAGCAGTTCGCCGGCGCTGTTGTGCTGGTCGCGCTGGGCCCGCCACTGCTGTGGGATGGTGTGGCCGGCCTGGGCCGAGACATAGGCGCCGAAGGCGTCGAGTTCGCCGATGGCGGCGGCCCAGTTCGAGCTGGCCACGGCGGCCTCGGCCGCATCCAGGTGCGCTTCCAGCGGCGTGCGCTGCTGGGCGGCGAGCGCGGCGACCTCGCTGCGCAGCCAGGCGAACTTCTGCGCGATCACGCTGCTGCTCGGGCGCAGGTCGGCCAGGATCAGGAACTGCGAGAAGGCGCCGGTGCTGCTGCGCGCGCGTACGCTGCCGGCGGCGATCTCGCGCGTGATGTCGCGGAAGGCGCCGCCGAGCGGCGCCTTGAACACGCGGTAGGCGCTGCCGGCGGTGTAGGCCAGCAGGTGGGTGTGGATCTCGGCGCTCACCGTGCGGCGGAAGCTGAGGCCGGCAAGGCTCGGCGGTTCGACCGTGATCAGCAGCGGCAGCGCGGCCGGCAGGCTGGTCAGGCTGGCGTCGGGCAGGCGCGCCAGCAGGGCGGCCGAGGTCGGACTGACCAGTTCGGCACTGATGCCCAGGCTGCTGGCGCTCAGCCCACTGGCGTCGTCGAAGGACAGGATCAGCTCGGCGAGCGTCGATCCCGGGGCACCGATGCTGGCGGTGGCGGTATTGCCCGAAACCGACACGCCGACCGGCACCGGCTGCGCCAGCACGTGCTGGCCGCCGGCGAACCACGCCACCAGTGCGAGCAGGAAGAGACGTACAGGTCCGCGCATGCTGTGCTCCGGGTCGGTCCGCCGGGTGGCGGTGGGTCGACGAGATCGAGAATTCCAGGTCGATCCGTGAGCTGGGCCGGGAAACCGTAGGCCAATCCGGCGCGCGGTTCAATGAGGGTTTTCCCCCACGCTGCCTGGGGGCTTGTCCGGATCGTGCGCCGGATCGCGGTTCCGCAGGCTGGGCGCCGTGTCCTTCCAACCGCGGAGTCCGCCGTGCACCTGTCCCGCCGCAACGCCCTGAAACTCTCCCTGCTGGCCGCAGGCCTGCTCTCCAGCGGCCTGTCCCTGGCCGCCGCCCAGCTCGACCCGCTGCTGGCCGAGCGGCTTGCCACCGCCCTGCCGGACGAGCAGCTCGAGGTGGTGATCAGCTACACCCAGTCCGGCCCGCCGCAGGCCGCCCAGATCGCCGCGCTGCAGCAGCTCGGCATCGGCAGCGCGATCAGCATGCAGAGCCTGCCGATCGCGGGCGCGCTCGCCACCCCCGCGCAGATCCAGGCCCTGGCGGCGCGCGACG
>JANJTY010000135.1 GCA_024710865.1 Lysobacteraceae bacterium
GTCGGCCCAGCAGATGGTGAAGGTGTACGGCGGCGAGCCGGGCGAGCGTGAGCGGTTCGATGCGGTGAGCCGCAAGGTGCGCAGCCTGCAGATCAAGGTCGCCGCGACGCGCGCGCTCAGCACCGCGACGGTGCAGATCCTTGCCGACTCGGCGCTGGCCGTGGTTGTGGCGCTGGCCGCGCGCGAGGCGGTCAAGGACGCCATGACCGCCGGCCAGTTCATGGTGGTGATGAGCGCGATGCTGGCCATGCTGCCCTCGCTCAAGCGCTTCACCAGCGTGCAGTCTCAGGTGCAGCGCGGCCTGGCCGCGGCCTCCAGCCTGTTCGAGGTGATCGACACCCCGGCCGAGGACGACGCCGGCACGCGCGCGCTGGAGCGGGCGCGCGGCCACGTGGCCTTTCGCGCCGTGGGCCTGCGCTACGCCGGCAAGGAGGAAGCGGCGCTGGACGGCATCGAGCTCGACTGCGCGCCGGGCACGGTGACCGCCCTGGTCGGACGCTCGGGCAGCGGCAAGAGCAGCCTGGTGCGCCTGCTGCCGCGCTTCTACGAGCCCAGCACGGGGCAAGTGCTGCTCGACGGCGTGCCGCTGCCCGAGTATCGCCTGGCCGACCTGCGCCGCCAGATCGCGGTGGTGAGCCAGGAGGTCGCCCTGTTCGACGACAGCGTGGCGGCCAACATCGCCTACGGCGACCTCGCGGGCGCCCCGCTGGAGCGCATTGTCGCGGCGGCGCGCGCGGCCAACGCGCTGGAGTTCATCGAGCGCCTGCCGCAGGGCTTTGAGACCCGCATCGGCGACCGCGGCGCGCTGCTCTCGGGCGGCCAGCGCCAGCGCCTGGCGATCGCGCGCGCCATCCTCAAGGACGCGCCGATCCTGATCCTGGACGAGGCCACCTCGGCGCTCGACACGGAATCCGAGCGCCTGGTGCAGGACGCGCTGGCGCGCATCATGGCCGGCCGAACCACCCTGGTGATCGCGCACCGGCTTTCCACTGTCGAGCACGCCGACCAGGTCGCGGTGATGGACCAGGGCCGCATCGTCGAGCTGGGCTCGCATGTGCAGTTGATCGCGGCCGACGGGTTGTACGCGCGCCTGCACCGCATGCAGTTCCAGGGCGTCTAGGCAGCAATGGGCGTGCGCGCGCGGCTGGAGGCGCACCTGCTGCGGGTCTGGTACGGCGGCGAGCCGCCGGGATTCCTGCTGCGCCTGCTCGAAGCCCTGCACCGCGGCCTGCGTCGCCTGCGCCGCGCGCCGCGGCCGGCGGCGCGCCTGCCGGTGCCGGTGATCGTGGTCGGCAATCTGGTCGCGGGCGGCAGCGGCAAGACGCCGCTGGTGATCGCGCTGGTGCAGCGTCTGCTGCGCGAGGGACGCCGGCCGGGCGTGCTCAGCCGCGGCTACGGCCGGCGCGGGCATGGCCTGCACCTGGCCGATGTCGGGGCCGATCCGATCGATGTCGGCGATGAGCCGGCCCTGATCGCGCAGGCCTGCCGCGTGCCGGTGGCCGTGTCGGCGGACCGCATCGAGGCCGCCACGGCGCTGCTCGCGCGCGGCTGCGACGTGCTGGTCAGTGACGACGGCCTGCAGCACGCGCGCCTGCCGCGCGATGTCGAGATCGAGGTGGTCGATGCCCAGCGCGGCTATGGCAACGGACGGCTGCTGCCGGCGGGGCCGCTGCGCGAGCCGGCCGGACGCGCGGTCGACCTGCGTGTGGTGAACGGGGTGGGCGAGGGCATCGAGGGCTATCCGATGCGGCTCGAACTGGGCGAGCCGGTCGCGCTGGTCGATGGCACGACCGTGTCCTGGGACGCCCTGCGCGGGCGCGACTGCGTGGCCGTGGCCGGCATCGGCAACCCGGCGCGCTTCTTCGCCGCGCTGGGCGCGGTCGGTCTGCGGATCGAGGCGCGCGCCTTTCCCGACCACCACGCCTACAGCCCGGACGAACTCGCCTTCGCGGCGGAGCGGACCCTGCTGATGACCGACAAGGACGCGATCAAGTGCCGCGCCTTCGCCCGGTCCGGCTGGTTCCGCGTGCCGGCATCGGCCGCGCTGCCCGAGGCCTTCTTCCAGCAGGTCCTGAAGCGGATATCGCACGCATGAGCGGATTCACCGTCGCCATTCCAGCCCGATACGGCTCCACCCGGTTGCCGGGCAAACCGCTGCTGCCGCTCGCCGGTCGCCCGATGATCGCGCACGTGGTCCAGCGCGCGCTGGAGGCCGGCGCCGAGGCCGTGGTGGTGGCGACCGACGATGCGCGCATCGCCGAGGCGGCCAGCGGCGCTGGTGCCGAGGTGTTCATGAGCCGGGCCGAGCACGCCTCCGGCACCGACCGCCTGGCCGAATGCGCCGCCGCCCTGGGCTGGGACGATGCGCACATCGTGGTCAACCTGCAGGGCGACGAGCCGCTCGCACCGCCCGCCGCGCTGGCGGGGCTGGCGCGCCTGCTGGCCGACGGCGGGGGCGAGATGGCGACGCTGGCCGCGCCGCTGCGCCACGTCGAGGACTTCTTCGATCCCAACTGCGTCAAGCTGGTCCGTGACGAAGCCGGCTGGGCGCTCTACTTCAGCCGCGCGCCCATCCCCTGGGAGCGCGACCGCTTCGCGCGCGACCGGCTCGGGCTCGCGCCGGAGGGCGCGCTGCGTCACATCGGCGTGTATGCCTACCGCGTCGGGTTCCTCAAGCGCTTCGCAGCATTGCCGCCGGCGCGGCTGGAGCGCATCGAGGCCCTGGAACAGCTGCGCGCCCTGGCCGCCGGCGCGCGCATCCGCGTCGGCCTGCACGCCGGTGATTGGCCGCCCGGGGTCGACACCGCCGCGGATCTGGCCCGCGCCGAAGCGGCGCTGCGCGCATGAGCGGAACCGGGTCGATCCTGTTCGTCTGCATGGGCAACATCTGCCGCAGCCCGCTGGCGGAAGGCATTGCGCGGCACGTGCTGGCGTCCACACCGGCAGGGCGCGGCGTGCGGCTCGATTCGGCCGGCACCCACGCCTACCACGTCGGCAAGCCGCCCGATCCGCGCGCCATCGCTGTGGCGCGTCGCCACGGCATCGACATCGCCGGTCTGCGGGCGCGTGAGGTGCAGGCGGAGGATTTCACCCGCTTCGACCTGATCCTGTGCGCCGACCGTCAGAACCTGGCCGCGTTGGAGCGGCTTCGGCCGGCAAGCGCCGTCGAGCCGGAGCTGCTGCTGCCCTGGTGCGGACTGGCGCAGGACGAGGTGCCGGATCCCTACTACGGCGACGCGGCCAGCTTCGAGCGCGTGTTCGCGTTGCTGCAGCAAGCGGCGGATCGACTCGCGCTGCGCCTTTGAGCGTGCCGTCACGCCCCGCTGGATTGACGGCATAATCCACGCTCGCCCGCACCCAGGTCGCCGCCGAGCGCATGTCCGTCAACCCGCCGATCGAGGAACGCCAGCCCGCCCCGGAGCTGGCCGAATCACTGGAATGGGTGAATGCGCCGGCGCAGAGCCTGCGCGCGCACCGCGGCCGGGTCGTGCTGCTGGTGTTCTGGCAGGCCAGCCAGGCCATCGGCCACACCCTCTTGGGCGAACTGAACCAGGTGCTGGGACGCTTCGGCGACAGCCTCAGCCTGATCGCCATCCACACCCCGCGCTTCGAGCGCGAGCGCGATGCGAAGACCGTGCTGAAGGCGACCAACCGCCTCGGTTTGCGCGTGCCGGTGGCGAGCGATCCAGGCTTCGTCGCCTGGCAGCACTACGGCATCCGCGCCTGGCCCTCGGTGGTGCTGATCGACGCCCGCGGCCGGGTGGTCGCGGTGGAGGTCGGAGACGGCCAGCGCGCCAGGCTGGTGGCGCGTATCGACGCGCTGCTGGAAGAGGCCCTGCTCGACGGCAGCCTGGTGTATGAGGCGATGCCGCCTGCGCTGCGTGCCGAACCACGCCACGCGCTTGCGTTCCCGGCGGGGCTCGCTGTCACGCCGGAGCATCTCTACGTCGCCGACTGCGGCCACCACCGCATCCTCGAATGCAGCCACGAGGGACGCATCCTGCGCCAGTTCGGATCGGGGACTCCCGGCCTGCTCGACGGCACGTCCGCCGAGGCCGCGTTCCAGTCGCCGCGCGGGCTGGCCCTGCTCGACGACGCCCTCTACGTCGCCGACACCGGCAACCACGCCCTGCGCCGCATCCGCTTGCGCGATGGGGCGGTCGATACCCTGGCCGGCAACGGCCAGCCCGGCACGCCGTCCTTCAACAAGCGCGAGCAGGCAGCGGCGGAGCTGGCGCTGGACGCTCCCTGGGACGTGGTCGGGCAGTTCGATCGCCTGTTCCTCGCGATGGCCGGCGCGCGGCAGGTCTGGGAGTACCACCTCATCGAGCGCCGCCTGCGCGTGCTCGCCGGCTCGGGCGCGTTCGGGCAGGTCGATGGCGCCGCGGGCGAAGCCGCCTTCGCCCAGCCGGCCGCGCTGGCCCTCGTGCAGCAGACGCTGTACGTGGCCGACGCCGCCGGCTCGGCCGTGCGCACCGTGCACCTCACCAGCGGCAACGTGCAGACCCTGGTGGGGCAGGGGCTGTACGAGTTCGGCGACGAGGATGGACCGCGCACGACCGCCCGCCTGCAATGCCCGCAGGGTCTGTGCCTGGATCCGCGCGCGCCGGTGCTCTGGATCGCCGATACCTACAACGACGCGATCCGCATGCTGCGGTTCGGCGGCGGCGAACTGCGCCGCATCGATCCCGGCTATCGCCTGCATGCTCCGACCGGCATCGCGGCCCTGCCGGGCGCGCTCTTCGTCAGCAATGGCGAGGCGCATGAGGTGCTGCGCATCGATCTCGAGGCCGGCAGCACCCGACGCTTGCCGTTGGGCGAATGAGCGAGGCCGGTGCGGGTCCCGCGGACCTGCCGTCCGGGTCGTTCGACGGCAAGGCGTTCGCACGCAGCCTGAGCGAGGCGCCCGGCGTCTACCGCATGCTCGACGCCGCCGGTGCTGTCCTTTACGTGGGCAAGGCCGGCAGCCTGCGACGGCGCGTGGGCAGCTACTTCAGCGGCCGCGCGCGCGAGCCGCGCCTGGCCGCGATGATCGCGCAGATCGGCGCGATCGAGGTCACCGTGACGCGCTCCGAAGGCGAGGCGCTGCTGCTGGAGAACCAGCTGATCAAGACCTTGCGGCCGCGCTACAACATCCTGCTGCGCGACGACAAGAGCTACCCGTACATCCACCTCGCCACCGAGCAGGAATGGCCGCGCATCGCCTTCCACCGCGGGGCACGCGGGCGTTCGGGCCGCTACTTCGGGCCCTTCCCGGGGGTTACCGCGGTACGCGAGACGCTCAACCTGATGGCCAAGCTGTTCCGCCTGCGCACCTGCGAGGACAGCGTGTTCCGCAACCGCAGCCGGCCCTGCCTGCAGTACCAGATCGGGCGCTGCAGTGCGCCCTGCGTGGGGCTGATCCCGGCGCCGGATTACGCCGAGTCGCTGCGCCGCGCCAGCCTTTTCCTGGAGGGACGCAACGACGAGCTGGTGCGCGAACTTCAGGCGGCGATGCAGCGCGAGAGCGAAGCGCTCGCCTTCGAACGCGCCGCGCGCCTGCGCGACCTGATCGCGGACCTGCGCAAGGTGCAGGCCTCGCAGCTGGTCGAGGGCGGCCTGGGCGATCTCGACTTCCTCGCCTGCGTGCAGCGCGAGGGCACGGCCTGCGTCGCCGTGCTGTCGCTGCGCGGCGGACGCAACCTCGGCACGCGCGCCTTCTTTCCGCGCCTGGCCGTGGAAGCCGACGACACGGACGTGCTGGCCGCCTTCGTTCCACAGTACTACCTGGAGCGCACCGCCCCGGCGGAGGTCGTTCTGGGCCAGGAGCTGCCGGAGGCCGAGCTGCTCGGGGCGGTGCTGGGCGAAGCGGCGGGGCGCAAGGTGCAGCTGCGCGGAGCGGTGCGCGGCGAACGCGCCCGGTTCCTCGACCTGACCCAGCGCAACGCCGAACACGCGTTGGCCGCGCGCCTGGCCGCGGGCGAGGGTCAGCGCCGGCGCCTGGAGGACCTGCAGGCGCTGCTCGGGCTGGAGGCGCCGCCGGCGCGGATCGAGTGTTTCGACATCAGTCATACCCAGGGCGAGGCCACCGTCGCCTCCTGCGTGGTGTTCGACCCCGAAGGCCCGGTGCGCGCGCGCTACCGCCGCTTCAACATCGAGGGCGTGACCGCGGGTGACGATTTCGCCGCGATGCGCCAGGCCCTCGAGCGCCGCTTCCGCAAAGCGGCCGATGGCGAGCTCCCCGACCTGCTGCTGATCGATGGCGGCAGGGGGCAATTGCGCCAGGCGCGCGAGGTGCTGCAG
Organism: Lysobacteraceae bacterium; assembly: GCA_024710865.1. Taxonomy (GTDB): domain Bacteria; phylum Pseudomonadota; class Gammaproteobacteria; order Xanthomonadales; family Xanthomonadaceae; genus JANJTY01. Next base: position 6,283 of record JANJTY010000135.1, read on the forward strand.
GAGCTCGGCATCGACGGCGTCGAGCTGGTCGGCGTGGCCATGGGCGAGGCGCGCCGCGCCGGCGAGGAGACCCTGGTGCGGCCCGACGGCGACACGCTTCGCCCCGGCGGAGCCTCGCCGGCGCTGCACCTGATCCAGCAGGTGCGCGACGAGGCGCACCGCTTCGCGATCACGGGTCACCGAGGGCGCCGCGCCAAGGCGCGTCAGCGCAGCCGGCTGGAGGAGATCGAGGGCGTCGGTGCCAAGCGCCGCGCCGCCCTGCTGCGCCACTTCGGCGGACTGGCAGGCCTGCTGCAGGCCGGGGTCGAGCAGATCGCCGCGGTCGAAGGCATCGGCCCGTCCCTGGCGCAGCGCCTGTACCATGCGCTGCACGGCATCGACACCGGACCGGCATGAAGCTGACCATTCCCACCCTGCTGACCCTGTTCCGCATCCTGCTGATCCCGGTGCTGGTCGTGGTCTTTTACTACGATGCACGCTGGACCCATTTCGGTGCCGCCCTCGTGTTCGCCGTGGGTGCCGTGACCGACTGGCTGGATGGCTGGATCGCGCGACGCTTCGGGATGTACTCGGACTTCGGCGCTTTTCTCGATCCGGTCGCCGACAAGCTGGCCGTGACCGTGGCCCTGTTCCTGATCGTGCAGGCGCATCCGACCGTTTTCATGGCGCTTACCGCGGCGGTCATCGTCGGACGTGAGATCACCATCTCGGCCCTGCGCGAGTGGATGGCCGAACTCGGCCAGCGCGCCGCGGTCAAGGTGGCCGCGGTCGGCAAGATCAAGACCATCGTGCAAATGGTCGCGATCATCGCCTTGCTGTATCGGGAACCAATCGGACAGATCCCGGTCTTTGCCATCGGTCAGGGCCTGCTGGCTGCCGCTGCGGTCCTGACCCTGTGGTCGGGCTTCAGCTACCTGAAGGCGGCCTGGCCCGCGATGAAGTCCTGAAGGAGTCTCCTGTCTTGAAGCAAATCGTTCTTGCCGTGATCGCCCTGGTTATGGGCGTTGCCTATCTGGCCTGGTCCAGTCGCGAAGCCGGCCCCGAGCCCTCCAACCCGGCGACGGCCAACGGCGCGACTGAAGGCGAGGACGCGCCGCTCGCTGCCAAGTCGCGCGAGTCCTGGCCCGGCCAGTTCGATCGGCCCGCGCCGGCCCAGCGTGCGGAGCCGCTGCCGGCTGCGGCGCGCCCCTCGACCGAGCCGGGCTCGCCCGAACGCGCCGACGAGTTCGCCCGGCGCAAGGCCGCACTGCTGGCCGAGGCCAATGCCCTGATCGGCCAGCATCGCCATGCCGATGCCGCGCGTCTGCTCAAACCTTGGCTGACCGAGCAGGACGACGATCTGTTCGCGCTCTGGAGCGAAGCCTCGAACGGCAGCAAGCGGGCCGAGCGCCAGAGCCGCATCGACCAGCTCCAGGCCCGCGTCGATGCGCTGCCGGCGAACGCGCACGCCCAGCGCAGCGCCCTCTACGGGCAAATGGCCCAGCTCGACCCCGACAGCCAGTTCTACCGCGACGAGGCCTTCCGCTATTCGCTTTTGGCCAATCCGGATCTGGCGCGCGAGTAGGCCTCGCCGCAGCCGGATCGCCCGCGGCGCACTGCGACCAGCGGCCGCGCATGGACAGGCGGCCGCCGCTTCCCTATCATTCCGGCTCGCCTGAAGCCCCCTCCGCCCGTCCGGGCCGGCTGTCGCCGCGCCTGCGGGCTTGCGCGCATCCGCGCGTCGCGGGGGGCAAGCCAACTCCCTTTCCGCAAGGCGAAGCCCGTGACATCACCCGCTCTGCTCGCGCTCGAAGACGGCACCGTATTCGAGGGCGTTTCCGTCGGCGCAGCCGGCTCCCGTGTCGGCGAAGTGGTGTTCAACACCGCGATGACCGGCTATCAGGAGATCCTCACCGATCCCTCCTACGCGCGCCAGATCGTCACGCTCTCCTATCCGCACATCGGCAACACCGGCTGCACCGGACGCGACGACGAATCGCCCGGCGTGCTCCTCGTCCTCCTCGTTGATGCCGTAGTTGCCGATCTGCACGGCGGTCATCGTCACGATCTGCCCGAAGTAGGACGGATCGGTGAGGATCTCCTGATAGCCGGTCATCGA
>JANJTY010000148.1 GCA_024710865.1 Lysobacteraceae bacterium
TGGACGCGGCAGCGCGCCGCGCCCTGTTTCCCCATGACACGAGAAAACCGCGGGACGCGGGCCAGCCGCCGCGAGGCCGCTGACCCTGCCCGACTGCCTCAGCGCCTCAGGGCTGCGTCTCGAAGCCGTCGCTGAACACGATCTCGCTGCCGCGCACCAGGTCGACCGCCACCCGCGCCAGATCGTCCGGCGTGGCGGGACTGCTGCCGAGCGTGAACTGGCCGTACCAGTGCGTGCCGGGCAGTATCGCGGCATCGTCCCAGTCCAGGCTGAGGTCGTAGGGCACACCGCCCGCGACGCTGACTGGTCCCGCCACGGTGAGGTTGCCGGCCGCGCCGCCGCCCACCGCCGCCGTCACCAGGCGGATGGCGTCGGCCGGAGCGCCGGAGCCTTCCCAGTTCTGCACCAGCACCCACCAGGTACCCGCGGCCGGATCCTCGATATCGCAGTACTCCAGCGCGTTGCTGGTGGCGGAGGTGCATTCGATCGCGCCCTCGCTCGGAGTCGAGCCCTGGCCGACGTAGAGGTCGGCATCGAGGGCGTCGGACGCGACGATCTCCGCCACCAGCCGCAACGCACCGACTGGAACCTCGAGCGTGATGAAGAAGGTGCCGCCGTCGCCGTTGAAGGCATCGTTGCCGGTCGGATCCTGCGCCACCGACTGTTCGGTTGGGGTGCCCTGCACCAGGCCGGACACGGAGCTGGCCAGCTCGCTCGCCGGCAGGCTGCGCACGCCGCTGAGTGGCCAGCTGCCGCTGCTGCCGGAGGCCTCGATGCGAACGCGCCCTGGCAGCGAACTCGAGGCCGGACGCACGGCCAGCGGCAGGGTCTGGGACGAACCGCCGCCGTCGCGCTGGATGACGACCTGGGCAAAGCCCCAGGCGTCCGGCGCGAGCCCCGAAACGTCGGCGCTGATTTCCAGGGTCTGGCTGGCGCCGGGAGCGAGGCTGAAGGCGGGCGGATTGATCGTGATCGAGCTGCCGGGCGGCTCGACCGCGCTGACGCTGTAGGAGCGCGTCTCGCCCGCGACGCTGCGGACGGTGCGGGTCCAGCTGCAGCCGACGACGCAGCGGGCATCGGCGAGGCTGGGCAGGTTGAGCACGCGCGGGTCGCCGCCCACGGCCGGATTGGCCGCCAGATAGTCGGCCGCATCGACGTCGAGCACGAAACCGATGCCGCCCGCCGCGCCGAGGCTGACGCCACCGGCGCCCACGTCGAAGGGATCGGCCGGGGTGATGTCGTCCTCCTTGCGCAGGCCTCCGACGCTGGTGCTCATCAGCGCGGACTTGATCGCGGCGGCGCTCCAGTCCGGATGCAGGGCCTTCCACAGCGCCGCGGCGCCGGCCAGGTGCGGGCTCGACATCGAGGTGCCGCTGAGGAAGCCGAACTCCGGCGGCGGGCCGATTCCGGCCGCGATGGCGGCGACGATGTTGAGGCCGGGTCCGCTCACGTCCGGCTTGAGCAGGTTGGCCAGCTCCGGCACGACGCGACCGGCCGGGCCGCGCGAACTGAACGAGGCCATGGCGTCGCCCAGACCGGCATAGCTGAGCGAGCTTCCAGACAGCGAACCGGTGTGGTTCGACCCGGCCGCGAGCCAGGCCTTGAGCGCGACGCCGTCGGCATGGCTGATGTGCACCGCCGGCAGCACATGCGCATCCACGTTGAGGCTGGCCGCGCTGGGCGCGTCGTTTGCGAGCACCATGCCGCCAGCGCCGGCGGCCAGGACGTTCTGGCCCTTCTGCACGCGCCCGAACACGCCGCGGTCGCAGACCACGATCTGGCCGCTGAAGGTGCCCGGCGGGAAGCTGCCGCAGAGCGGATTGTTGAAGGGCGCGGCCCCGGCATAGACGATGGGGGCCGGACCGAAGGCAGCGGTGGGCGACTGGCCGCGGATGTCGGCGAGCGGACCGTTGCTGCTGCCGAGCGCGGTCAGGGTGTTCAGCACCTCGCGGTTGTGCGTGCTGGCCGCGACGGTCAGGACCCAGGGCGCATGATGGTTGACGGTGCCCGCGCCCGGCCCTTCGTTGCCGGCCGAGGCGGCGACCACGATGCCGGCATTGGCGGCGTTGCGGAACGCGATCGCGGTGCTGTCGGCGTAGGGATTGGTGCCGCCGCTGATCGAGTAGTTGATCACGTCGACGCCGTCGATGATCGCCTGGTTGACCGCGGCGGTGGTCGCGGCGCTGGGGCAGCCGGAGCCGCCGCAGACCTTGTAGGCGACCAGGTTGGCGCGCGGCGCCACGCCGGAAACGTGCGAGAACGCCAGCGGCGGCGACAGGGTGCCGATGCTGGCGTCCGCCACCAGGTTGCCGACGGCGGTGCCGGCGGTGTGCGAGCCGTGGCTGTCGAAGTCGGTCGGATCGGCATCGCCGCTCAGGAAGCTCCAGGCGCCGATCAGCTTGTCGTTGCAGAAGGCCGGGTCGGCGACGCAATGGCCGAGGTAGTTGCCCGCTCCCAGCGGATTCACATGCTGGTAGCCATCGCCGGCCACCGCGGCGAAGGACGGATGGCCGGCATTGATGCCGGTGTCGAGCACGCCGACCACCACGCCCTCGCCCATCGTCCCGGCAAGGCGGATCTGGCCGCGGATCTGGCCGCCCGGGTTGGCCGCCGAGTGCACGTTCACATAGAGGCCCTGGTTGGCCAGCTTGGGCTGCTGCTCGGGCGTCAGCACCACGGTGCCCTGCAGCGTGCTGCCGACGATGCTCAGCGAATGCAGCACCGGACCATTGACGCCCGCCACGCCGTCGTGGATGTGCGCCGCGGTCGGGGTGATGTCGCTCAGGGCGACCGAATACTGCAGCTCGCGGGTGGAGAGGTCGTAGGTGAAGCTGCCGGCGCCGCTGGCGGTGGTCGACACCGGCGGCACTTCGTTGTCGCCGCTCAGTTCGACCGCGTAGCCGAGCGCGTCGACGCCGCCGCCCCAGACGCTGGCGGCGCCGATGAAGGCCGGACCGGCATCGCTGGTGAGCCGCTCCATGCGGTTGCGCTCGACCGCCTCTACGCCCTCCATCTGCGCCACGCGCCGGGCTTCGGCCGGACTCAGGCTGACGGCCACGCCGTTGAGCGCATGCCGGTAGGCGAACTGCACCTGCGGTGCGCGACCCAGCACCCGCACCAGGCGCTTCAGGAAGGCATCCTGCTCACCGCGCAGGTGCGCCTCGTAGGCGCGCGCCGCCGCGCTGCGCGCATCGAACCGCCCCCGCGCATCGCGCTTGGTCGTCGTCGCTTCCAGCCCCGGTATGCCGCCCGCATAGGCCGCAACCGGCTGGCTGGCAAGCCGGATGATGTAGGTATCGCCGCCGCTCGCCTTGGCCGTGTTTCCGGCCTCCCGCCCTGCGGCTGAGCCCGCCGCTGCCGAACCGCTGACCACGCCAAGCAGCGCGATCGACCAGAGCAACTGCAGCAGGAACGCACGCATCGACGGGTACTCCGTGGGGTAGTCGGCGGATCATAGCCGGTCTACCGATGGGCGTTGTCGACATGACGGGGCTGCGTGTTGCTGCACGCGCCGTACACGGCTCAGCGCCTGCTTCTCCCCTTTCGCGCGCAGTGAGCAGGGGGGGAGTGACGAGGCACGCTGGCGAGCCACTGGCTCGCGTGCCGAAGAACGCCCGAAGGCTGCGCCGCGGGGCCGGGCGGCTGGGAGGGGGTTGCTCTAACGGCTCTGAAGCACCCCACCCCGCCCCTCCCCTTCGCCTTCGGCGAAAGGGAGGAAGAGGACACCGGCGTCGCGATGAGTCGGCGCAGGCCAACCGGACTCCGCGGCCCATCCAGATCGCACACGGCGTCTGCCCCTCCCCTTGCCCGCGCAGCGGGCAGGGAGGTGATGAGGCACGCTGGCGAGCCACTGGGTCGCGTGCCGAAGAACGCCCGAAGGCTGCGCCGCGGGGCCGGGCGGCTAGGAGGGGGTTGCTCGGGTCCTTCAAAAGCACCCGATCTGGGCGACGCCACGAGACACGTTCCAGCCCGCAGGCGACCGCGCCTGGAGAGACCCGATGGGCCCTAGCGCGAACCGATCTCCCCCGCCGCCACCAGCGCGCAGATCCGCGCCACCTCGGCGTCCATCGCGCGGTCGCGGCTCATGAAGCCGATCTCGCGGCGGATGCGTTCGAGCGCGGAGGACACCGCGGCGGAGGGCTGGAAGTCGCCGCTTTCGGCCAGTTCTACGCGCAGGGCTTCGACCTCGGCGAGGAACTGGGCGTGTCCGGGAGCATCCTGCAAGGGCGCGCCGTGGATCTTGGCAGCCAGGGCCTTGGCATCGCCGCGCCGCGCGAGGCGGCGTGCGGCGTTGATCATGTCGCGGCGGTAGTCGAGCGCCTGCGCCGCGGTGTAGAGCTCGAGCGCGACCACCTTCGAGAGGTCGCCGACCATGCCGAGCACGTGGCGGGCCTCGTTCGCGCCCATCGAGACGTGATCCTCGGCATTGGCCGAGGTCGGGATCGAATAGACCGAGGCCGGATGGGCGCGGCTGGCGAGGTCGTTGACGATGGCCGCGGCGGTGTACTGCACGATCATGAAGCCCGAGTCGGTGGCGTCCTCGTTGCCGATCAGGAAGGCCGGCAGGCCGTCGCTGGTGGCCGGGTCGACCAGCTTGTTCAGGCGCCGCTCGCTGATGCTGGCCAGCACCGGGATCGCGGCCTTCACGTAGCTCATGGCCAGCGCCAGCGGCATGCCGTGGAAGTGGCCGGCCGAGACCACCTGATCCTCGATGCTGCGCGCCTCGGGATGGTCGGGGAACACCAGCGGGTTGTCGGTGACGGCGTTGAGCTCGACGTCGATGACGCGGCAGGCCTGGGCCCAGGCCTCGCGTACCGCACCATGCACCTGCGGGATGCAGCGCAGGGAATAGCTGTCCTGCGGCTGGTGCTTCTTGCCGCCGCGGAAGGGCTTGAAGCGGGTGTAGAACTGCTCGCGGCCGTGGCGCTGGTCGGCCGGCACCCAGTCCCAGCGGATGTCGAAGCGCAGGGCCTGGTCCTCGGCCTCGCTCCAGCTCCTGGGCAGCCAGGGCGCGAAGCGCGGCACCAGGTGGTAAGGAATATCGACCAGGTTGGAGCCATCCAGCAGGCGGCGCAGGTTGGCGGCCACCTGCACCTGGCCCGGGTGCGGGCGCAGCGCGTGCACGTGCGGGTCGAAGGCGCGCATGCGGCCGGCGAAGGCTTCGAGCGTCATCGCGGCGGCGAGGTCGGCGGTGTCGAGCAGGCGTTCGAGCTCGTCCAGGGCCAGCACGGCGCAGGCCAGCATCTGCGCGGTGCCGTTGTTCAGGGCCAGGCCTTCCTTGTGCGAGAGCCGCACGGGCGCCAGGCCGGCACGCTTCAGAGCTTCAGCGCCTGGAATCCGCTCGCCGCCGTAAAACGCTTCTCCGCCGCCGAGCAGCACGATGGCGAGGTGCGACAGCGGGGCCAGATCGCCCGAAGCGCCGACCGACCCCAGCTGCGGCACCACCGGCACGATGCCGGCGTTGAACAGGGCCGCCATCGCCTTGAGCGTGGCGGCGCGGATGCCGGAATGGCCGCGCATCAGGGTGTTGATGCGGATCGCCATCATCGCCCGCACCACCTCCGGCGCGAAGGGCTCGCCCACGCAGACCGCATGGGTGATGACCAGGTTGTGCTGCAGCTCTTCCAGCAGGGACAGTTCCTGCGGCTCGGGATTGCCGCCCGGCAGTTCGTCGCGCAGGCGGTGCGCGCCGAGCAGGCGGTCGGCATTGCTGCCGAACCCGGTCGAAACGCCATAGATCGGCTCCTGTCGGCGCACCTGCTCGGCCAGGAAGTCGGCGGTGCGCTGCACGGTCTGCAGCTGCGCGGCATCCAGCTCGATGCGCACGCCGCCGCGCGCCAGGGCGACCAGCTGGGCGCGGCTCAGGGAGGCGCCATCGAAGCGGATGCTGTGCATGCTCAGGCTTCCCGTTTGGCGCGCATGACGCGGGCCTGTTCGATCTCCACCCGCAGCGCCGCGACCAGCTCGGCGCGTGCGACCTCGAACTGCTCGCCCTTGCGCAGATCCTTCACCGTGACCACCTCGCGCGCCAGCTCGTCCTCGCCCAGCACCGCGACGAAGCGGATACCGGCGCGGTTGGCGTACTGGAACTGCTTGGCCAGCTTGCGCGCCTCCAGCTGGGCCTCGGTGTTGATGCCGGCGCGGCGCAGCTGGGTGGCCAAGGCCAGGGTGTGCGGCAACAGGGCCTCGTCCATCAGGCTGACCAGCACCTCCACCGTGCTGTCGGCGGTGTCGATCAGGCCGGCTTCGCGCAGCTGCCAGAACAGGCGGGTGACGCCGATCGAGATACCGACCCCCGGCAGCTTCGACCTGGTGTAGTGGCTGGCGAGGTTGTCGTAGCGGCCGCCGGAACAGATCGAGCCGATTTGCGGGTGCTCGACCAGGTGGGTCTCGTAGACCGTGCCCGTGTAGTAGTCGAGGCCGCGGGCGATGGAGAAGTTGAGCGCGTAGCGCGACTCGGGCACGCCGAAGGCGCGCACCAGCTCCAGCACCTCGCGCAGCTCCGCGATGCCCTGGTTCAGCGCCTCGCTGCCCTGCCCCAGCGCGTCCAGCTTCGCCAGCGCATCGGCGTGGCCGCTGGAGCGGATCTGCACGAAGTCCATGATGCGCTGCGCGGCCTCGGCCGAGAGGCCGAAGTGCTCGCCGGTGAGAGTCTCGCGCACGTAGTCGGGGCCGCGCTTGTCGAGCTTGTCGACCTCGCGCAGCACGCCGTTCTGCGCCTCCGCGTCGGCGATGCCGAGGCCCTCGAAGAAGCCGCGCAGCAGCTTGCGGTTGTTGAGCTGGATGACGAACTCGCCGATCTCGAGCTCGGCGAACACGGCGTGGATCACGGCCGGCATCTCGGCATCGCAGCGGATGCTGAGCGCGTCCTTGCCGATCACGTCGATGTCGGCCTGGTAGAACTCGCGGAAGCGTCCGCGCTGGGCGCGCTCGCCGCGGTAGACGCGCTGGATCTGGTAGCGGCGGAAGGGAAAGTTGAGGTCGTGCTCGTGTTCGGCCACGTAACGCGCCAGCGGCACGGTGAGGTCGAAGCGCAGGGCCAGCTCGGGCTGGCCGCCCTGCTCCAGCGCGCCGGTGCTCTGCACGAAATAGACCTGGCGCTCGGTCTCGCCGCCGGACTTGGTGAGCAGCACCTCGGACAGCTCCATCACCGGCGTCTCCACCGGCAGGAAGCCGAAGCGCTCGTAGTTGCGGCGGATGGTGTCGAGCACGCGCTGGAAGGCGATCTGGTCGCGCGGCAGCAGTTCCAGCACGCCGGGCATGGTGCGGGGCTTGATCAAGGTCGGCTCCGGTGTCGGGGTCGCGGGCGAAGCCCGGCATTCTACCTGCGCCCGCCGCCCTCTTGCCTCGCGCCCGGCGGGCCACTAGAATGCGCGGCTTCCTCGGGGTGTAGCTCAGCCTGGTAGAGCGCTACGTTCGGGACGTAGAAGTCGCATGTTCGAATCATGTCACCCCGACCAGTTCCACGCGAAGGCCGCCTGAAAGGGCGGCCTTCGTCGTTCTGGGGCAAGTGGCTCCGTTCCGTGCAGGGTTGCGCCGCGCCATGGGATTCGGGCGCGCTGGCGAACTGCGGGTCTTGACGCGAGCGGTCTGCGGCGAACTGGTGAGGCGATGGTGCTGCTCGATCGCACCCAGAAGCGTGCGTGCTCCGGGCTGGGCGGCGGTAGCGGCTGCGCTCTGCGTCCCGTGCGCCAGGCCTGATAGCGGCGCATAGGGCATCAGTTCACGCAGGGCACGAGCCGCCGTGGCGGTCGCGGGTTGGCTTCCCTTACCCGAAAGCCAGCTCGATCCTCGCCACGCAGCCGCGGCGCTCGTCGCGGTTGGCGAGCGAGAGCCGGCCGCCGTGGCCCTCGACGATCTGCCGCGCCAGCACCAGGCCGATGCCGGAGCCACCGGGCTTGGTGGTGAAGAAGGGCACGAACAGGTTGTCGGTGCGCGAGAGGCCAAGGCCCTCGTCGCGCACCTCGATCACCGCCCGGCCCTCGTTCCGGCTCCAGCCCAGGTCGACCCCGCCGCCGGTGGCGAGCGCGGCTTCCACGGCGTTCTTGCACAGGTTGATGAGCGCCTGTTCGAGCTGGTCGGGGTCGGCTTCGAGCGTGCACGCAGGGCCTTCGATCACCGCCACCGTGAGGCGCTGCTCCAGCCGCGCCACGCGCCGCACCAGTTCGCCCAGGTCGACGGGCCGCAGGCGCGGCGGCGGCAGGCGGGCGAGCGTGGCGTAGCCGACCATGAAGCGGTTGAGCGCTTCGGCGCGGTCGCCGATCACGCGCAGGCCATCGGCCACGTCCTCGCGCCAGTCCTCCGGCAGCGGGTCGAGACCCAGCAGGCCGGACAGCGTGCCGGCCATGGACTTGATCGGCGCCAGCGAATTGTTCAGCTCGTGCCCCAGCACGCGGATCAGGCGCTGCCAGGCCTGGCGCTCCTGCTCGCGCAGCGGGCGCGAGAGGTCGGTGATGACGAGCAGATCCTGCGGCCGGCCGCCCTCGCGGAACTGGTAGCGGCGCGCATCGAAGCTGCCGGCGCCGCCGGGAAACGCACGCTGCACCAGGGCGCTGCCGTCGATCGCGAGGCAATCGTCCAGGCCCAGTTCGGCCGCCGGCAGTCCGAGCACCTCGCGCGCGCGGCGCTGCAGCAGGCGCTCGCCGGCGGGATTGATCAGGCGCAGGCGGCGCTGCTCGTCGAAGCTGAAGAGCGCGATGTCGATGGCCGAGAGGATCTTGCCCAGCAGGGCGCTGGTTTCCTCCACCTTGAGGCGCTGGTCGCGCAGGGTCTGGGAGAGCGCGTTGACCTCCCAGATCACGTCGCCCACCGCATCGCCGCGGCGCGCGCGCGAACCGCGCAGCGAGTAATCGCCCTCGCGCAGGGCTTCGAGCAGGTTGGACAGGGTGTAGAGCGGGAAGATGACGCGGTGGCGCAGGCGCAGCCACAGCACCAGGGTGAAGACGACCGCCAATCCCAACAGGATCCCGTCGCCCGTCGCCAGGCCGCCCTGGCGCCACAGCAGCCAGGCCACCAGCGCCGCCGCCGGCGCGAGCAGCAGCAGCGCATCCAGCAGCAGGCGGCGCTCGAAACTGAGGCCGCTGCGCGGTTCGAGGTCGTTGGGGGTCATGCGCGGATGATACGGGCGGCGCGACCCGCCTACTCCGCCGCCAGCCCGAACTTCTCCAGCCGCCGGTAGAGCGCGCCGCGGCTCAGGCCCAGCATCTCGGCGGCGCGCTGGATGTTGCCGCTGCACTGGTCGAGCGCATTGCGGATCATGGCCTGCTCGGCCTGCTCCAGGGTCATCTGGCCGAGCGTCGCATCCACCGCCGGGGCGGCTTCGCCCGCCGGCAGACGGAAGTCGAGGTCGGCGATCTCGCTGCCGCTCGCCATCAGCGCGGCGCGCTCCATCATGTGCGAGAGCTCGCGCACGTTGCCCGGCCAGGCGTAGGCCAGCAGGGCACGCTCGGCCGTGGGCGAAAGCTTCAGGTCGTCGCGCGCGTACCGGCGCCCGAAGCGTTCCAGGAAATCCTGCGCCATCGGCAGGATGTCCTCGCGCCGCTCGCGCAGCGGCGGCATGCGGATCTCGCCCGTGTTGAGCCGGTACAGCAGGTCCTTGCGGAAGCGCCCGGCCGCGACCTCGGCGCCGAGGTCGGCGTTGGTGGCGGAGATCAGCCGCACGTTGACGCTGAGCGTGCGCGAGGAGCCGACCCGCTCGAACTCGCCGTCCTCCAGCACGCGCAGCAGCTTGGGTTGCTGCGAGGGCGGGATATTGGCGATCTCGTCGAGAAACAGCGAGCCGCCGTCGGCCAGCTCGAAACGGCCGAGGCGGTCGCTCTTGGCGTCGGTGAAGGCGCCCTTGACGTGACCGAACATCTCGGCCTCGAACACGGTCTCGGCGATGCCGCCCATGTTGACCTTGATCAGCGGCTGCGCGGCGCGGCGCGAGCGGGCGTGGATCTGGCGTGCGATCAC
>JANJTY010000172.1 GCA_024710865.1 Lysobacteraceae bacterium
CGCCCGACCCCGACCCCGACCCCGACGGATTCGTCCCATGCAGAGCGCCACCCTCGTCCTTGCCGGTATAGCCTCCCTGCTGCTCAATTCCGCGCCAACGCTGAGCGCCGCCCCCGCGCCGCCCGCGGCCACCCAGGCGGTCGCCACCGCGTCGTCGGCGCCGCTGCATACGGCGCTGTCCGCCGCGGTGGCCGATGTCTGCGATCGATCCCTGGTGCTGCTCGGCGAGGACAGCGGCCACGGCAGCGGCGCGGCGATGGCGCTAAGGGCGCAGCTGGCGACCGAGCTGATCGAGCGCTGCGGCTTCAACCTGTTTGCGATCGAAAGCCAGGTCTACGATTTCATCGCCCTCGATGAGGCGCATCGGGCCGGGATGTCCCCCGATGCCGACGCCGTGGCGGCCGCGTTCGGCGGACTCTGGAGCAGCGTGCGGCAGATGCGGCCGCTCTACGAGTACCTGGCACGCGCGGTGGACGCCGACCGCGTTCGACTGGGCGGTATCGATCCCCAGGTCGGGGGCGCAACCCAGCGCTACGCCCAGATGCAGCTACCCGCGCGCCTCTCCGCCGTGCTGGGGCCGAGCGAAGCGCCTCACTGTACGGAGATCATCGGCCGCCTCACGGCCTGGCGCTATGACGCAGCGACTCCCTACGACGCTGCGGAGCGGGCCCGTCTGAGCGGCTGCTCGGAACGCGTCCTGGCCGCGCACGCGGTACATGCGGACGCGCCGTGGCGCACCCGGGATACCGAGCCGATGCTGGCGCTGAATTTCGCCCACCAGCTGCGCATGCAGTCGAGCGCGCCGGCCGCCGCCGCCGCGCTGCGCGAGTCGGCCATGGCCGAGAACCTGCTGTGGCTGCGTCGCCGGGCCGGGCCCGAGGCGCGCATTCTGGTGTGGACTGCGAACTCGCACGCGGCGCGACGCGGCATCGACGCCGACCGCCCCAGCCTGGCGCAGCAGCTGCTGCGGGAGCCGGGCCTGGACATCGCCAGCATCGGCGTGTCGGCCAGCGGCGGTCGGCAGCGCCCGGTGGGCGGCAGCGAGATTGCGCTCGAAGAGGCCGAGGAACAGGACATCGAGCAGCTGATTCTTGGCGCTGCGCAGGCCGAGGTCGCCTATGCCTCGCGCGTGCGGCTGGCGGAGCTCGGACGCCGACGCGGGCGCGCCATCGCCGCGGCCCAGCCGCGGGTGGCGGACTGGTCGCAGCTGTTCGACGGCCTGCTGGTGATGCGTCGCGACGTGCCTCCGGAACGGTGAGCTAGGCGCGCGAGTCTCGCTCGGGGCGGGAGGGTCCGGGCAGGGCGCGACGCTGCGCGCGCCGCCTGCCCGTTCGACCCGGGCGCCGCGATCGCGCGAGCGAGGCGCCGGGCGCCGGATGCACGGACAGGTCCCGTCTGCGTGGGACCGCAGTCCCGCCCCGGGCCGGGCATTGGATGCCGGCACCGCGTGCTGGCGGCGCCGACCGATCGCGACCGCGGGTTGACGGATGTGCAGTCAGGACCAGGATCCGCGCCGCCGCGACCGGCGCGGCGACGCCGGATCCACGGCACGGGCTCTGGCTGGGTTCCGGCCGGCGCTGGTGCCCTGTCGCGCAAGTACCGCACCGAACTCGCCTGGTCTTCGTACCCGATGTCGCGTTGCTCGTCGTCGCCGTAGCCCCACTGCGCCTCCTTCTCGCGCCTTGCCTCGGGCACGAATCCACGGCGCGACTTCGGCAAGCTGCCTGCGTGACAGAACACTAGTCGTCCTCGAAGCCATCCCCGAACAGGGTGGCCGTCCCGACGCCGAACAGGTCGAACACGCGCGCGGAGCCGCTTTCCGTGCCGAGTTCGTCGCTGCGCAGCGCGCCGACCAAAGCGGTGTCGCCGCTCAGCGCGGCCGCGAATCCGAAGCGGTCGTCGGTGGCGCCGCCGAGGGCCACCAGCTTCGCGACCTGACCCCAGGCCTGCGTTCCGCCTTCGTCGCGCCAGAACACATAGGCCGCCCCGCTCTCGTTGCCCTGGTCGTCGTCGAACTGTGCGCCGGCCAGGACCCGCTCGCCCGAGATCGCGACCGCGATCCCCAGCTGGTCGCCCAGGGCGCCGTCGTCGGCGACCAGCTTCGCGATCTGGTCCCAGCCGGCCGGAGCGTTCGCGTCCAGCGCGAAGACATAGACCGCGCCGCTGTCGACGCCGTTCGCATCGTCGCCGTTCGCGCCCACCGCGAGCTGGTTGCCCTCGAGGGCGAGCGAGATGCCGAAGCGATCATTGAGCGAGCCATCGTCCGCCACGAGCTTCGCGACCTGTCCCCAGGTGTTGCCCCCGCCCACGTTGCGGCCGTAGACATACACCGCGCCGGAGTTGGCGACGAGTCCGTCGCCGTAGAGCGAGCCCACCGCGATCCAGTCGCCGGAGATCGCCACCGCGGTGCCGAACAGGTCGTTGCCGGCGCCATCGCTGGCGGTCAGCTTGGCCACCTGGCCCCAGGCGTTGGTGCCGCCCGCATTGCGACCGAACACGTAAGCCGAACCGCTCTGCATGCCGCGGTCGTCGTCCTCCTTCGCGCCGACCACGACCCAGTCGCCGGACATGGCGACCGCAGCGCCGAAATAGTCCTGGAACGCGCCATCGTCGGCCACGAGCGAGGCTACCTGGCCCCAGTTGCCGACGCCGCCCTGCGCCCTGGCGAAGACGAAGGCCGCGCCCCGGTTGATGCCGCCGAGATCGCTGCGCTGCGCGCCGACCGCGGCGTAGTCTCCCGAGATCGAGACCGAGGTTCCGAACTCGTCCCCGACGATGCCGCTGGCCAGCGTGAGTTTTCGCACCTCGCCCCAGTTGTCGCTGCCGCCTTGGTTGCGCGCGTAGACGTAGGCCGAGCCGCTGTTGAGTCCCTCGTCGTCGTCGAAGGGCGAACCGATCACGGCCACGTCGCCCGAGATCGAGACCGCGGTTCCAAACACGTCTTCCGCAGCGCCATCGGACGCCGTGATCACCGCGATCTCCGGGGGCGCGGGCCAGCCTGCTGTCGCGGTAACGCTGATCGCGGCCAGCGCCGACAAGGCACGACCATATCGACTGGGGATGCGGGCTTTCATGGGCACTCCTGGACGTTGGACGGGTTCGCTTCGAGGCGAGCGTCGCGATACGCCCGCGCTGCGGCGGTCTCGCGCCGGCACGGCTGTCGCGGCACGCCGTGCCGGGCCCAGCGTCGCCTGCCTACTACCTGCGCCTATACGCAAGAGGCACGGTCAGGCGACATCCGCCGTCCGACGAACGTCGCATCCAGGGGCATGTCGCTGCAGGGATCAGCCTGCGCATCGGGAGTGGGCTGCGCGCGCGCCGCCTCCGCGCGGTACGGATGCTCCGCGCATCCGCGCACCGATGCAGGCGTCCGGGGACACCGCCGCCAGTACGGGACGGCGCGCGCTCAACAGCGCGCCTGTCGCCCCGGCAACGCGCACGCCGCAGCCGCGCAACCAGGGTCGTCGAACCTGCGATAGCGCGGCGCGACCCGGTAGAGTCGCGCCGCGCCCTCCGCAATGACCTAACACCCCCCGCGGAACCCGCGTCGGCAGGATCCAGTCGAGCGTGTC
>JANJTY010000182.1 GCA_024710865.1 Lysobacteraceae bacterium
GCGGCGGTGGGTGCGCCGCCAGGCGCGCGGCCCAGCGCGCCAGTTCGGCCTGCAGCGCGGCCGTCGTCGTCAGCGGCGCGCGGCGCGCGCGCGCGCCCGCGGCCTGCCAGGTGGCGGCGAAGGCGCCCGCGTCGCCGGCACGGACCGCGTCGTTGATGGCGACCAGCCGATGCACCGCGCGGAAGCTGTGGCGCAGGCGCACCAGATCGGGCGCGGCCTCGCCTTCGAGCACTTCGACCAGGTCCATCAGCACCGAGCCGGCCGCGACCGAGGCGAGCTGGTCGGCGTCGCCGAGCAGGATCAGGCAGGCCTCCGGCGGCAGCGCATCGAACAGGGCGTGCAGCAGGCCGAGGTCGACCATCGAGGCCTCGTCCACCACCACCACGTCGGCCGCCAGCGGCTGGCCGGCGTGGCGGCGGAACACGTTGCGGCGCGGATCGAAGCCGAGCAGGCGATGCAGGGTCAGGGCCTCGTCCTCGGGCACCGCAGCGAGCCAGGGCGTCCACGCCGCCGGCAGGGTCGCGGCGAGGCTGCGCTTGCCCTCGCGCAGCGACAGCACCAGGCGCTGCGCGGCCTTGCCGGTCGGCGCCGCGACGCGGATCGCGAGCGCGCGCCCGGCGCCGGCCTGCAGCGCCAGCAGCATGCGCAGCACGGTGCTGGTCTTGCCGGTGCCGGGACCGCCGGTGAGCAGGAACAGACGGCAGCCCGCGACCGCGGCCACCGCGGCGCGCTGGGCCTGGACCGGGGCGTCGTCGCGACCATCGAACAGGGCATCGAGCGCAGCCGCATCGAGCGCGCTGGGCAGGCGCGCGCGGCGCCGCGCCGTGAGCGCTTCGGCCACGGCGCATTCCTGCGCGTGGTTGCGGCCGAGGTAGAAGCGACCCGCGGCATCGAGCACGAAGGGCGTGGGCACGGCGCCGCTGCCGTCGCCCAGCATCGGTTCGGCGCGCAGGCCCTGCAGCGCCTCGAACGAAAGCGGCGCGAGCCCGGCGCGCGGCGCCTGCAGGTCGAGCGCGGTGTCGCCCTCGCCCTCGGCGCAGCTGGCCCAGCCGGCCAGGCGCGCGAGCAGCTCCGAGCCACCGTGGCAGCGCACCCAGGCCGCGACGGCGCGGTCGAGTGGGCGCCAGGCCTCGGGCGCGTCGCGCACATCGGCGGGATCGAAGCGGTAGCGGCTCATGCTTGGGTGCATCCCTTCGACCAAGCCTCGGGACTCGGTGCGGATTCCGATGGGCGATGTCGGCTCCGCCGCTGCGCGGCTTGAGCCGTCCTACGGCGGGCTGGTCTCGGTGCGTAGGTCGGATCAAGCGCCGCCGGTGCTGCCGACTTTTCGATGCGGCCTGTGGGCGCGGATCCGACGCTGCCGCGGCAAGGGCTCATGCGTCCGCCTCCTCGCCCGCCAGCACGGCGTCCACGGCCGCGACCAGGGCGGGATCGAAGCGCTGGGTCCAGACGCCCGCGCCGGGCGCCAGCCCCGCGCCGCGCAGGAACAGGTAGACGGCCTCGCCGATGTGGGTCGCATAGGCGTAATCGGCCAGGCGCTGGCCGAGGTAGCGGTGCAGGGCGAGCACGTAGATCAGGGCCTGGAAGCGGTAGTGGCTGGCCTGCATCGCGGCCGCGAGGGACGCGCCGGCGTAGTCCTCGAGCTGGCCTTCCTCGCCCAGCCAGTTGCCCTTGTAGTCGAGCACGTGGAAGCGGCCCTGGTGGCGGAAGACGAGGTCGATCTTGCCGCTGAGCAGGCCGCGCAGGCGGGACGGCGCCAGCGCCGGCACGAGATCGGGCTCGCCGTGCGCGGCGCAGACCGCGCGCAGGCGCGCCACGGGCGGATCGCCAAGCAGGAGGTGGAAGCCCATCTCGGCGCGCTGCGCGGCGGGCGGAACCTGGCCGAGGCGCAGGCCGGGCAGCAGCTCGGCCTCAAGGCTGGCGTCGAGCCGGGCGGCGACGCGCGCGGCGAGCTGCTCCGCGCTGAGGCCCGGCGCGCGCACGCCCTCGTCGTCCAGGCAGCTGCGCACGAAGCCGAGCTGCTCGGACAGGGGCAGGCCGATCACGCGCTGCTCGAGCGCGCGGTGCAGGGCGTTGCCGAAGGCCGTGCCGCGCACGCCGGCCAGGGCCTGCAGCTCCGGATGCGGCGCGCGCGGAGCGATCGGATCGGCGCCGAGGCCGGATTCGGGCAGGGCGATCTCGTCGTCGGCGGCGGCGTCCTCGCCCGGCTCGGCCAGGTGCCGCACCAGGGCCGAGAAGCTGTAGCGCTGCTCGAAGGCGGGCTCCGCCGGCTCGGGCAGGCTGCGCCGCGGCGCGGCCGTTGCGTCGACGTCGGACGGCAGCGAAGCGCGCGGCCAGGACCAGGGCCCGCAGCGCCAGGCGATGGCCGGGGTGAGCGCTGCGAGCGCGGCCGTATCCGGTGCGGCCGGCAACCTTGCCAGCAGCGCATCGAGCGGCGCGCGCTGCGGATCCGCGGCCGGCCGGCTGCTGCCCTTCTTCGCCGGTCGATCCGGCGGCAGGGCGTAGACGTGGCAGGCGTGGATGGCGCGGGTCAGGGCCACGTAGAGCAGGCGGAAGCGCTCGTCCTGGCCTTCGGCCTCGTGCCGCGCGCGCGCCTGCGCGCCGAAGCCGACCACGCGCGCGCCGCCGGCGAGCGGCTCGCGCAGCACCGGCATCGCGTCGCGCCGGCCGACGTTGGCCCACAGCAGGGGCAGCAGCACGATGGGAAACTCAAGGCCCTTGCTGGCGTGCAGGGTGAGCAGGCGAACCCGCGCGGCGTCGGACTCGATGCGCAGCTGGCGCTCGGCCCCGGCCAGTTCGCCGGCGTCGGCATCGCCCTCGCGCTGGCGCGCCAGCCAGGCCAGCAGTTCGCCCGGCCCGGCGAGGTGTTCGCTCTGCGCCTGCAGCAGCTCGCCGAGGTGGCGCAGGTCGGTCAGGTCGCGCTCGCCGCGTGCGTCCGCGAGCAGGGCCGGCGCGACCGTCGCGGCCAGGGCCTGCACCAGGCCGAGCACGCCGCGCGTGCGCCACAGCCGCTGCAGCCGGCGCAGCTCGGCCAGGGCCTGTTCCAGCGCTTCGGGCTCGCGCTGCAGCTGCTCCAGGCGCGCCAGGCCGCCGCCGAGCAGGCGCGTGGCCAGCGCCGCGCGCGCGGCGCCGTCGTCGTGCAGGTGCAGCAGGGCATGCAGCAGGATCTGCAGCTCGCGCGCCCAGTCGCTCTCGAACACGCTGGCGCGGCCGGCGCCGACGCAGGGCACGCCGCGCACCTGCAGGCGCCGGCGCAGCGCGGCGATGTCGCGGTTGCCGGGCAGCAGCACGGCGATGTCGCCCGGCGCCAGCGCGGCCTCGCCGATGCGGTGCCGGCCCGAGGCCAGCAGCTCGACGATGTGGTTGGCGCAGGCATCGAGCGCGGCGCGGCGCTGGCCGGCGGCGTCCTCGCAGGGCAGCGGCGCGCAGTGGAACGCCAGCGGCTGCGCGCAGGGCGCACCGTCGACGCGGTAGGGCGCCGCATCGCAGCGCGCGCTCGCCGTCACCGGCAGGTAGCGCACCGCATGCTCAGGATCGGTGCTCAGGGCCTCGCCCGCGACCGCATGCAGCTGGTTCAGCGCATCGACCAGGGCGCGCGCGGAGCGGTGGTTGCGGCCCAGCACCAGATGCTCCTGCGCCTGCGCGCGGGCTTCGAGGTAGGCCGCGATGTCGCCGCCGCGGAAGCGGTAGATCGCCTGCTTGGGGTCGCCGATCATCACCAGGCGTCCGCGCGCGCCGCCGTCGGCGTCGCGGTAGAGCCGATCGAGGATGCCGTACTGCACCGCGTCGGTGTCCTGGAACTCGTCCACCAGCGCCACCGGCCACTGCTCGCACAGGCGTGCGGCGAGGCGGTCGTCGGGGCGCGACAGGGCGGCGTGCACGCGTTCGAGCAAGGCATCGAAATCGAGCTGGGCGCGCTGCTCGCAGCGCTGCTCGCGCCAGGCCCGCACCGTATCCATCAGGGCCTGCCAGGCGCCGATCTCGGCGTCGGCCAGGCGGTAGTCGAGCAGGGCCAGGATGGCGGGCAGCGCCAGCAGCAGCGGATCGGCGCGCAGCGCGTCCAGGCGCTCGGGGCGGACAGCCTCGGCCAGCATGTCCGGGTCGAGGTTCTTGCGGCTGGTGTCGGAGAGTTCCGGGACCTCGGCCTCCAGCGCGTCCGCCAGCGCCAGCCAGGCGTTCTTGACCGCCGTCTTGCGCGGCAGGAAGAGGCTGGCGTCGGCCGCCAGCGCGCGCAGGCGACTGACCGCATCCGCCGGCAGCGCCGCCTGCAGCGCCCCGGGCCCGGGCCGGAACAGGCCCACGCCCGGCCGCAGCAGCACGGCGAGACGCTGGCGCAGGTCGGCCAGGGTCTTGAGCGGCGGCATCGGCTCCGCCGCGCCCTGGGTCAGCCGGCGCCAGGCGTCGCTGGCCAGCTCGTCCAGCAGCGACTCCGAGGCGACCAGCTCGCCCAGCTCGAAGGCCACCCCGCTCTCGACCGGATGCTCGGCCAGGATGCGCCGGCACAGCCCGTGCAGGGTGGTGACTGGCGCGAGGTCGAGCTCGGCCAGGGCCAGGCGCAGGCGCTGCAGGTCGCGCTGGCGCGCGGCTTCAGAGCGCCAGCGCGCGCGCAGCCAGACTTCGTCGTCCGGCAGTGGATCGGTCGGGGCCCGTGCCGTGTCCCCCGCCAGCCGCTCGGCCCAGCGCAGGCGCGCGCGCAGGCGCTCGCGCAGCTCCTGCGCGGCGGCGTCGGTGAAGGTGGCGACCACGATGGCGCGCACGTCCAGCGCCTGCTCCAGCAGCAGGCGCAGGTAGAGCACCGAGATGGTCCAGGTCTTGCCGGTGCCGGCGCTGGCCTCGACCAGGCTGCGTCCGCCGGCTTCCAGCGTCATATCCTGCCAGCGCTGGAGCTCGCGCAGCGGCGATGGGCTCATGCCGACGCCTCCGGCGGCGCGATCAGCGCGTTCAGCCGCTGCGCGACC